>JAUSEJ010000991.1 GCA_030650265.1 Dehalococcoidia bacterium
CGTGCACGCCTTCATTTGATACTGTTGATACTGTGGTGGGACTGTGGGACCACCTTTTTGACGAGATCCACCTGGCTACGCCAGCCGGGGGACGTTGGGGGACGGTCAAGCGATTGGAAGACATCAGAACCAGTTCAGAAGCTCGCTGGCAAACACCAATCGGATCAAATTCGGCTCTCATCTGCCGTGAGGACGAATTGCGCCGCATTATTGGGGCGTCGACCCTTACCGCCGAAGGCCATCCCAACTCTCATGCGTAACGATTCACAGTTTCTTGCATTGACTAGATCAATGGTCGAGAACATAATCAAGCTGGCCCATCCGACCAGGCAGATTCAGGAGAATAGGAAATGACCCGAGTTGATGAATTGCAGAAGAAGTATCCGGATCTGCCTCGTGAGTTGATCGTCAAATGGGAGACCTTGAGCCAGGGCATCAAGGACACCCCGGCAATCGACAAAGTGAGCGAGTGGACCCGCGGAGGCTCCTACCAGAGTCGTGACCTCAACATAACGATGAAGGAGATCGCGGACAAGAGAGAGGGAACGGCAAAAGCGGGATACGTGTTGCGCCCCAAATCGCTCTATATGAAGAATGGCGTGGGCGTCAACATTCGCAGACATTCCCAAACCCCCTACGAGATTCGGGAGGAGAGTGAGGGCCATTTCGCGCTCTATGAGGGAGAGGACAAGATCGAGGACATCTTCTTTCCCAGCCCTAAGACACGGGGAGACGAACTCTTTACCAGCAAGGGAACGCCAGTTTCGACCCTGGTCACCGCTCACGCGCGCTGTTTCTCCATCGCGCCTGTGCGATTCTGTGAATACTTCACCCGGGGCGAACAGTGCAAGTTCTGCAACTACAACTCGACTTATGACGACGCTCGTTCTTTGGGCACGTCTATCCCTCTCACGGTTAACATGGAGGACACAGTCGAAGCGTACAAGATTCTCGCCTCAGAGATGAAGTTCATCGAGGGTCGGTGGCAGAGCGGCGCCCTCCGGAGCAGCGAGCAGGAAACCGGCACCTACATCAACTTCGTGGAGAAGATAGCCTCCGCCGTTCCCTATACGCCCAATATGACGATGAGCACGCAACCCGCCGAAAGGAAGCTACTACAGAGGCTGAAGGATGCGGGTCTCACCTGCATTCATTTCAACATGGAAGTATGGGGAGAGGAGCTGTTCGCCGAGGTTTGTCCGGGGAAATCCAAGTATAGGGGGCTCGATCACTACAAAGAGGGTTATCTGGAAGCGCTAGAGATCTTCGGCGATGGCAACGTTTCATCCAATTTCGTAGCGGGCGTTAGCATGATGCCGGCGAACGGGTACAAGACCTGGCAGGAGGCCCGGGATTCCGATCTTGAAGGCTACAAATGGTTGATCAGTCACGGCGTGTTCTGCACCTTCATAGGCTTGCGATTGGGAGTGGGCTCGATCTACGGGGACGACAAAACCAACTGGGCGAAGGTTCCCCCAACGGAGTACTATCTTGAGGCAAGTATGGGGCATCACAAGCTAATGAAGGAACATGGCCTGTATGAAAAGCTGAACAGGCTGATGTTCTGTCCTCTGGATTGCATCAACGCCATGTATTGTGGTGACCTGGGGATGATAGAACTGGCCGGCGACATCGGGTCGTGGGCGGCCAAGGTCTTCCCACCCGAGGCCAATTGGCTGGCCAAGTTCATCTCCTCGCATCGGGCACCGGCAACAAACCAGTAGCGCAAGGAGGTTTATCTTCATGGATCGAGGCAAGGACATAGTCGAGGAGCTTAAGAAGGCGGGTATACACTACATCGTCTGGCTCCCGTGCAGCGAAGGCCATTTCTTGTACGATGCAATACTTTCGGACCCTGAGATCAAAGCGATTCAGGTCTGCCGGGAGGCAGAGGCTATTGCCATTTGCGCTGGTCTGCACGTCGGTGGCAAGCGGGGGGCAGTGCTGGCTGTGATCAATGGTGTCTACGAGGCTGGCAATATCCTCAATTGGGCAGTCGATATGGAAATGCCGATGTTGCTGTTGGTAGGCTACGCTGGATATAGCCGAACCAAGTATCCGAGGCTGCCCGCTTCCCAATCCTATCCTAGGAGAAGACCGAAGAAGAATTTCGCCGAGCCTTACCTGGATGCCTTCGGTATCCCGCGTTACTTGCTGGATTCAGACGAGGACGTAAAGAAAGTGGCGCCGGCCTGCGAGGAGGCGTGGAATACTCACCAGCCGGTAGCGCTCCTCATTACCAGGGCGGATGGATACATGGCGGGAACGTAGAGAGGAAGATTGACTATCATGATGAACAGAACCGAATTGCTCAAGATCTTGGCCGAACACCGCACCGACGAGGTTGTAGTATTCACTCAGGGGGCTATGCATGAATGGACTGACATATCTCCAAGCCCGCTGAATTTTGTTTGTTCCCTAGCCATGGGCTACGCCTCTTCTGTCGCCCTCGGCATAGCGTTAGCTCGCCCGGACAAGAAGGTGATTGTTTTGGATGGCGACGGTAGCCTGCTCATGAACCTTGGTACCCTGGTGACGATTTCCAATCAATCGCCGTCAAACCTGATTTATTTCGTACTGGATAACGGATTGTACGAGCTGCCGGGACAGGTGCCTCTCCCCGCTGCAGACAAGATCAGCCTGGCCGACTTCGCCAGGGGTGCTGGACTGACCAAAGTGTATCAGTTTGATAGCCTGCAGGAACTCCGAGAAAAGGCGCCGGCCATTATGCATGAGCCGGGACCGATATTCATCGACGTAAAAGTGGCTCCTATGCATAGAGAGATCCTTAGGGTTCCCATAGAGTTCGACTTCGCCCGCCAGACGGAAGAGGCCTTAAGAGCCGAACAAGCCACAGTGGTCAGTCCCATGCGACGGGCTGAGTGAGACTAGCCTGCTTCGAGTGGTGTTTGAGCGTCGCAGCGGGAGACATTCACTTAGGCTGCCTTGCAGTGAGGAAAAAACAGACCAAAGAATATTGACGGAGGTTTGCAGCAATGGTTACTTGGTCAAGTCAACTGGCATCAGCGGCACTAGTATTTGGCGCTTTGCTGTTTTCAGCGTGCTCGTCCACTCCGACAACACAGCAAGGAGCGCAGGGTACACCGGTGCCCCAAGGTCCCTATGGCAGCCTGGTAATCATGGGAAACCTCGGCTCCGGCGGGATCGACCCCGTGCTTACTACCGGCGACATCTACTTGAGCATAGGCAATGCATATCTCGATACCTTGCTCATATACGACGACAAGGATCAGGTTCAACCGGGGATTGCGGAGCGATGGGAGATATCGGATGATGGCCTGAGCCAGACCTTCTACATTAGGAAGGGGGTCAAATTTCAGAACGGTGACGACCTCACGGGGGCCGATGTCAAATTCAGTGTTGAGAGAATGATGGCGCCAGAAGTGACCCATCAGGACGCTGCTGTTTGGCGAGCCGCGATAACCAGTGTGGATCTCAGGGATGACTACACCGTGGTGTTCCGCATGAAGCAGCCTCAGCTCGAACTGCTCAAGGGGATGGATGGAGGCATGGCAGCCGTAATGCCCAAGAAATACATTGGGCAGAACGGAGTAGATTACTTCCAGAAGCATCCCATGGGCAGCGGACCATGGAAGGTCGTGAAGTTCGAAATCGGCAACTTCGTCGAACTGGAGGCCGTGGACAGTCACTGGCGAAAGGTCCCCGCGTTCAAGAACCTCACCATTCGAGGGGTAATGGAGGAGGCAAGCGCCGTCGCCCAACTCAAGACGGGGGAGTTGGACTTGGCTTTGGTCGCACCAGATTCGGTGGCAGGCCTTAAATCGGCCGGCATACGAATAATGACCTTCGACAGAGGTGCAAACTATTTCATATGGCCGTTTTTCGATATTACCAACCCTGCCAAGTACGCCTTAGGCGATGTCAGGGTGCGCAAGGCCGCGCAACTGGCCATTAACCAGAAAGAGATAGGCGCAAACTTGCTCGGTGGAAATGGCGGACCGAAAGCCATGGCTTATGTGAACTCTAACGCCTATTTCTGGGATCCTAACCAGATAAGGTTGGATCCATACGACCCAGACGGGGCCAAGAAGCTATTAACCGACGCAGGGTACCCCAATGGCTTCGACACGAAGCTTTACGACGTAGGGGCAGGGAGCATACTCAGCACCTTAGGCCAAGCTGTGGCGGGCTACTGGCGTAAGGTAGGCATGAATATCGAGATCGTGCCCATGGATTACGGTACCTTCAGACTCAAGTACAATCCCAAGCAGTTGCCCGAAATCTGGAACACCTTCTGGATCTATCGCGCAAATTATTATCGTAACTTCGAAGGAATTCCCCTGGTATACCATTCCTCGAGAAGCTCGGTCAAGAATCTCAACGACCCGACGCTGGACGCACTAATCGACAAGATACCGCAGACAAAGGATGCCGCCGAGAAGAAGAAGCTTGCGCTCGAGGCTGCTGTGCGGGGGCACGATGCATACACTACACTTGCGGCGGTGGAAGCGTACCCAACGCTGGCCTTAAGCGCAAAGGTCGGCCAAGTCAACCGCACCGCGGCTGTGGTAACGACGATTTGGGCAGCCGCATTCGAGGAGATAACCCACGGGAAATAGTGCAGATGAGAAAGGCAAAGGGGGGAAGGGAAGAGCCTACGGGGGCAATCTCTCCCATTTCCCTTCCTGCCTTCCGGAGATAGTTCTGCGGAGAAAAGGCAATGACTCGAGTCGATGATCTACAGAGGAAATACCCGAGTATTCCCCGCGAGGTTCTCGTCAAATGGGAACTTCTCAGAAATGGACTTAGAGACTCGAGCGTAATCGACAAGGTAAGCGACTGGATAAGACCCACTGGCCAGTATCAAAACCGTGACATCGACGTAACGATGTTTGACATAGGGAAAAAACGGCCGGAAACCTTGAGGCAGGGCTATATCATGCGTCCAAGGCCGGCCTTCATGAAGAACGGTATTTCCGCTCAAACAAGGAGACATTCCGAGAGCCCATATGAGGCTAGGGAACTGGGTAACGGAAAGTTTGGCCTTTATGAGGGAGAAGTGAAGGTCGAGGACGTATACTTCCCCGCTCATACTCTGCCATGGGATGTGGAGCCAGTGACCAGAAAGGGCTGGCCGGTTACGAGCCTGGTCAAGTTCGAGAACGTTTGTTTCAGCATCGGCGCCACACGATACTGCGAATATTTCTCTACGGGGGAACAGTGTAAGTTCTGTAACTTCAACGCCACTCAGGACGACGCCCGATCCACTGGCACCGAAGTGCCAATCACCATTAACCTTCAGGAAACGGTTGAGGCCTACAAGATCATCAGTTCAAAGGTTAGGCTGGTCGAAGGCTATTTTCAGATGGGCGGCTTCCGGGACCGTGAGCAAGAAATGAAAGTTCAGTTGGCCTTTCTTGAGAAGATTGCCGGTGCCGCTTCTTACAAGCCTTTTCTGGGCCTAAACACTCAACCGATGAGCCGGAAGGACATGCAGAGGTTGAAGGATGCGGGAGTTGACAATACTACGCTGAATCTTGAGGTATGGGACGCCGAAATGTACAAGGAGATTCTCCCGGGGAAGGCCAAATGCGTTGGCCGCGATCGTGTCTTGGAAGCTTTACTCGACGCTGTAGATGTCTTGGGGCCTGGCAACGTGGGAACCAGCCTGGTGGGGAGCCTCACCCTGATGCCGCCGCATGGGCACAAGAGCTGGCAAGAGGCACGGGATTCGCACATCGAAGGGAGTCGCTGGCTGATAAGAAATGGGGTATTCCCTCATTTCCATGCCTTGCGATTGGGAGCAGGCTCAATCTATGGCGACGACAGGTCGAATGTGAAAAAGCTGGCGCCGACCGAGTATTACCTGGATGTGGCTACTGCTCATCATGAGGCAATGATGGAGAACGCCCTCTATGAGAAATACAATAGGAAGTTGCTGCGATGTCCTCTGGATGGCATCGCAAGTATCTACGGCGGCGATCTTGGGATACTGGCCATTTACGGGGATGTTGGCAACTATGCCGCTCAGCTCGGCGTTCCAAATGAGGCCAACTGGGTGGCTAAGTTCATTTCGTCAATGAAGTCTTCTTCACCGGCAACAAACTAAGAGAGAAGGCCCCAGAATTCGACCTCATTCGCGATTCGGAAACGGCGCCACAGGCCAGTCAAGTTATTTGTCACCGGCAAGGAAATAGGGGGCAGCCGTGAAACTAACCAACAATCTCGGATATGCAGGACAGGTACTGCGAGTCGACCTCAGTACTGGCAAGATCGGTGCGGAGGCGTTGCCGGCGCCGGAAGAGTTGAGGCAGCTACTCGGCGGCACGGGACTGGGAGTGAGAATACTCTACGACGAGGTGCCTGCGGGCGTCGGACCCTATGATCCGGAGAACCGGCTCACCTTTGCCACGGGACCCTTTGGAGGCACAAACCTGGGGGGAACCGGTACCTTCTCCGTGGTTTCCAAAGGGCCGATGACCAATGGCGCTCTTGCCTCTCAAGCCAATGGCTTCCTCGGCGCCTGCATGAAATTCGCCGGCTTTGACGCCGTGATTGTTCAGGGTCAATCCCCCAAGCCAGTCTACCTCTACATCCATGACGGGCAGGCCGAGCTGAGAGATGCCGGCTACCTCAAAGGGAAGGACACTTGGGAGACGATAGACCTGGTCGCCGAAGAGCTAGGGCAGCCGGAGAGCAGGTTGAGCGTCTTCAGCGCTGGTCCTGCCGGCGAGAATAAGGTGCGCTTTGCGGCTATAGTTGGCGACCGCGGGCACGTCGTCGCCCACGGCGGGCCCGGTGCGGTGATGGCATCAAAGAACCTGAAGGCCATAGTGGCGTCCCGGGGTCGCGGTCAGATAGCGGTTAAGGAGAAGGAGAGGCTCAAGTCAGTGTTCCAGGCTATCCTCGTAGACGTCCAGAAATCACCGCTGGATATCTACCATTGGGGCACCGGCCTCGTCTACCCCATAGCGCAAAAGTCAGGATGGCTGCCTGTTAAGAACTATCTGGAAGCGGATTTCGCCGAGAAAGACCTCTTTACCAGTCCCAAGTATCGCCCGCTCTTCAAAAGGAAGCGAACGCCCTGCTGGGCCTGCCGCTTCGACCACTGCGCTATCGTGACCATCAAAGAGGGTCCGTATGCCGGCTATGTAGGTGAGGAGCCGGAATTCGAGGGCTTTGTCTCATGGGGTTGCCTTACCGGCCAAACCGACCCCGTCGCCGCCGTGGTTCTCTCTAATGATGTGGACCGCCTCGGCATGGACACCAATGAAGCCGGCTGGATCATGGCTTGGGTCATCGAGTGCTACGAAAAGGGCCTGCTAACGAAGAAGGATACCGATGGGCTGGAAATGACATGGGGAAACGTCGCGTTGATGAGAGCTATGCTGCGCAAAATAGCCTTTCGGGAAGGCTTCGGCAACGTCCTGGCGGACGGGGTGATGCGGGCTGCTCAGCAGGTCGGGGGTGAAGCGGCGGATCTGGCCATCTATACGATGAAAGGGAATACGCCACGAGGCCACGACCCGCGCGTCTTCTGGCAGATTCTTCTGGATGTCAGCACTTCCAACGTGGGGCTGGATGCGGCCGGAGCAAACGCCGCGACACCAGCATCTGTGGGACTGCCTCCCGATACCGACGTCTATACGCCCGATGGGGAAGCAGCCTTGCTTGCCGCTTCTTACGGTGTGCCATTCTTCCGGGATAGCCTTGGAATATGCATGCTATCGATCGGCGGCGCCCCTCAGAGCCGGATTTTAGAAGCGATAAGCGCCGTCACTGGCTGGGATTTCACGGCGGATGAGGCAAAGAGGTTCGGGTTCAGGGCGGCCCACATGTTGAGTGCCTTCGATATCAAGCACGGACTTACCCCTGAGGTCGAGGCTCCCTCAGCCAGGTTTGGCTCGTCTTCCTTGATCGGTCCCGCTGCAGCTCAAGCGAGGAGTATTCTTCCAGAATGGGACAAGGCGCGGCGAAGCTCCTACGAGAAAATGGGTTGGGATGGCAGGACCGGGCGTCCCCTGCCGGAGACGCTTCGACAGCACGGACTCGATGCTATGGTAAAGGACTTTTGGTAAGTTGACTGAGCATGAGTCGATCATGACAGTGCGGCCAGGAGAGTATTGCTTTATCGGGTACAATTGCGCATTTGCTTCATTCCGACGGTGGAAGACAACATGCACCCGATTGCACGATCCTCGTGACTTTCAACGGGCGTCAGGCGTGCTATAATCAATCTGCTCTATTAGAGGGCATCGCCCCTATGGGAATATTTGACGCGAGCGATAGAGGAAGCCGGTCTACTAAGCAAATACAAATCAGGAGGCAAGGCAATGACCAAAGTTGATGAATTGCAAAAGAGTTACCCGGATCTTCCCCGGGAGTTCATTGTCAAATGGGAGATCCTAAGCCACGGTATCAAAGATACCCCGGCAAT
>JAUSEJ010000992.1 GCA_030650265.1 Dehalococcoidia bacterium
AGGAGACCCCCGAGAAAAAGGCCGACGATGACTTTTGGGTCCTCAAGACTAAACACCAAATTCTTGCCGAGACTGACAAATTCTTGGGTGTAAGCCGCGAAAAGAACTAGCGCGGCTAGACCGGCTGAACCGATGGCATAACCTTTGGTCACGGCTTTGGTGGTGTTGCCAACGGCATCGAGCGCGTCTGTAATTTCTCGGACTTCATCCGAAAGTCCCGACATTTCAGCGATACCGCCGGCGTTGTCAGTTATCGGGCCGTAAGCATCGATGGCCACAATAATGCCCGACATTGAAAGCATGGAAACGGCCGCCATCGCGATACCGTAAAGTCCGGCATAGTGATAGGAGACGAGAATTGAAAGGACGATGGCAAGAAGCGGCAAGGCCGTTGACTTTAGTGATACCGCCAAGCCTTGGATGACGTTTGTGCCGTGACCGGATTCAGAGGCCCTGGCGATTGATTTGACCGGAGCGTATTCTGTTGATGTGTAGTATTCAGTTATGACGACAAGAAGTCCCGTAAGAACAAGCCCAACAAGACTGCACAAGAAAAGCGCGCCCGGGCTGTAGAGACCGTTGCCGGTCATCAGCCATTTAGTGACGGGGTAAAACGCCGCCGCGGCCAAAATTCCCGAGGTTATCAATCCTTTATAAAGCGCAGACATAATATTTTTCGATGACCCAAGTCTGACGAACCAAGTGCCGACAATTGATGCCACAATGGCAACCCCGCCCAAAACTAGCGGGAAGACAAGCGCGCCATCGAAGCCGGCAAAGAGCAGATTGCCGAGAAGCATTGCCGCGATAGTGGTTACGGCGTAAGTTTCAAAAAGGTCGGCTGCCATGCCGGCGCAATCACCGACGTTGTCACCTACATTGTCGGCGATGACGCCGGGATTGCGTGGATCGTCCTCGGGTATGCCCGCCTCGACCTTACCCACCATGTCGGTGCCCACGTCAGCGCCCTTGGTGTAGATGCCTCCACCCAGCCGGGCGAAGACTGAGATGAGGCTGCCCCCGAAGCCAAGGCCGACCAGGGCGTTCAGGTTGCGAGTGAAGTAGTAATAGACGCTGACCGAGAGAAGCCCTAGCCCCACCACCAGAAGGCCTGTGATAGTGCCTCCCCGGAAGGCCACGTCCATGGCCTGGCTCAAGCCTTTCTTGGCAGCCTCAGCAGTCCGCACATTGGCTCGTACGGAGACGTTCATGCCGATGATCCCTGCCAGGGAGGAGGCCACGGCGCCGATCAGGAAGCCCAGGCCGGTCTTCCAGCCCGTATCGAAGCCGGCGACGGCTCCAATTCCGAAGGTGAGGAGAAAGAACATAACGATGGCCACGACAGCGATCACTCGATACTGCCGGTTCAGATAGGCGCTTGCGCCTTCCTGAATTGCCGCGGCGATGGCTTTCATGGACTTGTCGCCATCGGGAAGGGAGAGGATCCAGCGAATGAGGATGCCACCATAGATAAGCGAGATGATGGCTGCCCCGAACGCGAGGGCGAAGGACCACTGTTCTGGCGTCAACCTAACCTCCATTCCTGTTTCAATGTTCGAGACCTGGTCGCGAGAACCCGGCGGATCGTGAGATTCAGGGTCACCCGGATTGTAAGATTATCCGCAATTCGCCTCCGTGTCAAGGTTTTTGTGTTGCATAGCAAGCTCAGTAATATAGCGTTTGTGTTCCTAATATAGTCTTATAATTCAATACATAAGAGGTTAACAGTACAGATATAGCGTGTATTTCTCCAAGAGACTGCGCCGGCTCTTCGCCAGGGAATTCCTCCGGGAATCGCATGGGCAGGGTGGAGGCAGGTTTCGAACGGGTTTCGAACCGGCCCCTACATGGCAGGCAAGTCTGGAACTAGCAGTCGCTTTCCCTAGCCCAGGGAGTGCCTTCATTCCGTCTGTCCCTGGAAGCAGGAGCAGCAATCTGCAGAGCAGCGTTGAGATTTGCCCGCTAGTACATGTGGCGGTAAATACGATGCTGTATTTACTGTTCTCTGAACAAGTCGCTAAATGGTGACTGCACCTTTCCTGACGATCCCGGAGCCGCAGGAGGAGGCTTGGGAGGTTGGGCAGCCTCACCCCGGGCTGAAGCCATGGGCTAAGAGAACCAAGCCCGCTAAAGGGGCTACAAGGAAAGGTTTAAGTGAGAGTTGGTGGTACGCTGCTGGCGGCCAGCCTACAATGCCCCTTGGGCTCCGTTGTCCGCTTGTATGAGGTTAGATGATGAGCAGTTATCCGTTCAGCCACTTCAGTGGGCTTTGGCTTTGTAGCCCATGGCTTTAGCCCGGGGCGAAGCTGCGGGGCAATCAGTGTAGCGTCTTTAGCCTTTTTCGCAAGGATCAGTAGGCTCGTGGGCCTCGTGGGAAATGGAACCGCAATTATCATTAGCTGTACTAGCCCCCCCAGCCCCACCGCCGACTGCCGGCGTCGGCTGGAATCTAGTAGCCGGCCACGGGGACCTCCCAGTCGAGGCGGCGCCGGCGTGGAAATGACGGTTGGCTGGACGAATGCTTGCAGGACTGTATAATGCTAATTGGGGAAAAGCCAGTAGAGTGGGATTCAGGGTGGCTGATGATCATCTTCGTGGAGGGAATCGTATGTCAGATGTGAAAGTCGCTCCCGGGAGCAAGAACAAGTATGCAGTGGGAAACGTCGAGCGATTCGACCAGAAGAACGAGATGTACAAACGGGCCAGGTGGGACCCGGCCATGATAGAGCTGGGCAGGCAGATGTACGGAGTAATCGCGCCCCGCAATAAGGACGGCTATACCCTGGTCGATCGTGCGCTGCAGAATTCCCTGTGGTACCTGGAGATGGAGTTCGCCCACGCTCTGGTAATCCATGATGAAGGGCTCCTGGCCTGGGACCGAAGGGCGGCCGACGTTCTGCGACTGCCTCCCGACGCCAAGCTTGAGATCAGCGATCCGGCCACAGCCTCCAAGTATGTCAAGAGGGCGGCCCGGGCGCTGGGGGCCTGCGCCGCCGGCGTTTGCGAGCTCGACCGCCGGTGGGTCTATTCCCATTCATTTCACCTCAAGAGCGCCGAGCACAAGGAGCTCGAATTCCCGCCGGAGTACAAGTACGCGGTAGCCATTGCCACCGAGATGGACTACGAGATGTTTAAGA
>JAUSEJ010000997.1 GCA_030650265.1 Dehalococcoidia bacterium
CTCTGTGGAAATCAAGGGACTTTCAGTATGGGGCTTGGGCCGATACTCTTCCCGCTGCCATTTGTCAGGCATGTTACGAGGCTCTTGGAGGCGAATCATGACCTTCATTGCTGGCATCACAATTGGCCTGCTCTTGGGCGCTCTTGGCGGCGCGACGTTCGCATTCTGCCTCGCCGCCAACGCCTACGGGCGGGGGCATCGGCAGGGCTATCACGATTGCTGGTATCAGATGACGACGAGCCGGAAGCTCGTGGCCGTGGAAGGCGGAGTAGGCACAGACATGCCAATAATCGTAGAAATTGGACGGAACTAATGGAATCTGTAGTACCCTCGATTCGTCTACGGGCATTCTAGGGGCCTTCTATTCGCCCGACCCAAAGGCAGGTAGAAGGATAGCACTCAGATTATTTTCTTATCCTAGAGCGACCTAGTAAGACCTGTGGACACACACCGCTACCTGTGGTATACTTGCTACATAGATTAAAGGGAAGTGAGGTAGGGGGAATGGGGACGGGGACGCGCTGGTTGGCAGATGACATGCTCTACGTGGTGGACGATGCCGTATTTGGAGTAAACGAGGTTTTGGAAACGTTCTGCATTGGCCGACCTGAAGAGATCGCAGCTGCACTACAAGGAGGAGATATTGAAGTCGGATTGGGCAAGCGTCTTGAGCGAGCCGGAGTTGTTAGAGAAGTACGGCCTAACCCCAAGACAACTAAGCGACCTGCGGGCCAAGGGGCTGGCTTACATCTCAGTCAATCGGGAAACACGGCTCTACGCCGAAGCCGAGACAGTCGCTTTCTTCGCCACTCTTCTAACGTCACATAGGCACTGAGATGGCTTATCGGCTGCTCGATCTTTACTCAGGAGCCGGAGGGTGCGCCCGTGGCTATCAGTTGGCTGGGTTCCACGTCACTGGAGTAGATCATAAGTTCCAGCCTCGCTACGCGGGCGACGTGTTTGTGCAGGCCGACGCGCTGGAGTACGTTGCCGAACACGGCCATGAATATGACGTAATTCACGCCAGCCCGCCATGTCAAGCCTACACGCCCTTGCGGGCGCTCTACCCTGAGAGGATATATCCTGACCTGATCGCTCAGACGAGGGAAGCGCTAAAAGAGGCATGCAGACCCTATGTGATCGAAAACGTGCCAGGCGCACCATTTCACAACTATATCTATCTGTGTGGTGGGATGTTTGGCTTACGGACGTATCGTCACCGGCGTTTCGAGGCGTCGGTACTGATTATGCAGCCAACGCATCCGAGGCATTCGGTCAAGACCAGCACTAAAAAGCGTCGAGCGTGTTGGGATGCCGGGCTAAACATCAGCATAACAGGAGACGTCGGGACATATTGCGGGCCCGCGGCGATGGGTATCGACTGGATGACGGGTAGCGAATTATCGCAGGCAATACCTCCGGCTTTTACCGAATGGATAGGCAAGCGGATTATAGGAGCGATGCAATGATGGAACCGGTACTCATCCCCGGATGGACCCAAAAGGAGCTAGCGATCCTTCGCGGGCACTTGGCCGTCTCGGCGATCAAGCTCTGCTGGGAGGTTAAGCATGCCTCACTCGGCGAGCAGGAGGCAGTCGAGCTCGAGCAACTGTGCGCGGCCACGGCAGCGCTGTC
>JAUSEJ010000999.1 GCA_030650265.1 Dehalococcoidia bacterium
CCTGTTTTTCTTACTTCACTTGCGCTGCGTTTAGTCTTCTATGGTCAAAGCATAACGCACAACTGAACCCGGCGCAGTGACGTAAGTCACAATAGCGACATTGTAGCACAGTAGCTATCACAATCAGATATCTGCCGGCAGAAAACGCGCTTGAAGTTGGGTGCATTCGGCGGTAAGATGGACCAGCAGTGGCAGGCTTAGCCCCTACGGAATACGGACGAGGACAGACCGATCTCGCCGAATGAGGCATTTCTTAAGACGCATCATTAACTTTTCAGGAGCATCGCTTGATCGAGTTTGAGATTTTGGTTGATGGGAGCGAGTTCGGGTTAGAGATCGAAGCCTCTTACCAATCTGGACTGCGCATGCCGTCGGATGACGTGGAGCGACGGTGGATCGAGGAGACCTGGCTTCAGAGCCTCCAGCGAGCCGAAAGCGAAGGAGTGCCGCTGTATGATGGCAGGCTCTTCCGGCTAGAGGGTTTCGCAACGGCGGCTGGACGGCTGACACTCCGACTAGGTGACACGGGCTACAAGGAGTACGTGGCCACCCGACGGCCCGAGTTTCACGGGGTTCATCCCCGCCAACACCTGGCCAATCCGCTGGCCGTCTGCGCCGTATTGGTGACATCTGATGCCAGGATACTGGTTGAACACAGGCACGGCCTCGACGTCTATGCTGGCCGCTATCACGTCATCGGCGGCTTCTTCGAGCGGGATAAAGACGGGGAAGCGGCCCCCGATCCAGTTCGGGCCATTCAGAGAGAGGTGCGTGAGGAGACCGGACTCGATCTCGACCACAGCCGCTTCACCTGCCTTGCCCTGGTCTACGACCGGATTACCCCCCATCCGGAATTATGCTTCACCGCGCCCATCAGCCTCACCTTTGACGAGGTCAGGCAGCTTCAAGGCACCGATGGCGAGGTAAATCGACTTGAATTCATCGAGGATTCCCCCGCGTCCCTGCGGAACTTCATTCTCGCCAACCACGGCAACATCTCCGCCACCGGCGAGCCCTGTCTGATCCTTTACGGCAAGCGCCGCTTCGGTCGCGGCTGGCATAACGATCTGTTGGCCGCGATCAGCTAAGTCTTCACCGCGGGGGAGGCCGTCTGAACCACAGATTACGCAGATTATGGGACTTCGCTGATTACCCTATCCAGGGAAAATATAGCGTTGACACTCCCTCCACGCGAACGAAGACCATGGCAAGGCTGCCCCAGTGGCCGGCGACGTCATGGCCGCGAATGAGAAGGGTGTGCCGGCCAAGTTCAAGGGAAGAGGCCGGGAGCGTTGCCTGCACGGTCTCGGCAGGGGAATCGAAGGCGCCATCGACCGGAATCATGGCAAAACCTGTGCCGTTGGCGCCGGCGGAATCGACGAAAAGCTCGGCGCCGACAATGGTCTGGCCACCATTGCCAAGATCGGAGATGGTCGCCGTAAGGGTGATTGTGCCGGTCAGACCAACCGAGGCCGTCGAGACCCGGGCTTCGGTGGCCTCCGGTCCGTAGATTCGGTCAGGGTCGTCGGCTATGTTTAGCAGATAGAGAGCCGGCGGTCTATTCTCGGCCCACAGGGTATCCACCCGGCCATAGGGCGGGTCAAACCAGTCGTTGGAGGAGCCGATTTCCGTGGTGAAGGCCAGAACGTTTTTGTTTGCGTAGGCCCAATCCAGCAGGTTGCCGGAAGTCAGATATAGCTGTGAGCCCTGCTCCGGCGTATAGGGCGTACTGCCACTCCGGCCGGTTAGTTGAGCCAACTTCGCGCCGGTGGGCGCCAGCCTCAGGTCGAGGCCCGCGTTGCCAGACTGATAGCCCCACGGCCAAAGGACGAGGTTACCAAAGCTGTGGTAATCCATGAGAAACTTGAAGGAGTTGGCATTGATCAAACGCATAATGGCCTGCGTCTCCGGTTCGGAGCCGGAGGAAGGGCCATAGAACGTTTCCCCACAGGGATTGGAATCGGCGCCCGCGGAGCCCCAACTGTACGGGAAGTTCCGGTTGAGGTCCACTCCCCAATAGGGCTCGCCGCAGTTCCCGAGGTTTGTGTTGTCGTTTTTTCGCTTCAGACTGGAGCCGCCCTCGACCAGAGCGTGGCCGTCGGGATTCACCATAGGCACGATCCAGATGTCGCGGTTGTCGACCAGATAGGTAGCCTCGGCGTCCCTGCCGTAGTTGTCCAGCAGGTACTTAGCTAGACGCATGGCGATCTCCGGGGTGACGATCTCGCGAGCATGCTGTTCGGCGTCGAAGAGAACCTGAGGTTTAGGGTTAGCCCCGCGGGTGATCTCGATGGCCCACAGTCGCCGGTTGGTCCCACCATTGACTGCTTTCCAAGTCGGTCCGAGGTCGGACAACCGGGTGATTGAAGGATAATCGGCAGTGAGCTTAGTCAGGTCCGCCACCATTCGATCGTAGGTGTAGTAATCGGTCGACCAGGAGAGGGAATTCTGACCGGTTTTTCTCGCGTCCAACTCCAGCCGGTAGCCCCGGTTGCGCAACTGATCGGCGTTCCCCTCATCGATCAGCAGGGCAGCAAATCGCGCCTGTAGGTCAACTCCCAGAACGTCGAGGTCGCCCGGCGGCGCCAGCGCCGCTCGTAAATCGGCAAGGTCATCGAAATAGAGCCTGTATACTTGCAACTGGACCGAAGTCAAAGAGGCCAGAATCGGCGAACCAATCCCGGCATTCTGGTTTCCCAGTACCAGCAGGAGCACAATCGCCATGAGAACGATCGAGCGGCTCCAGCCCATCACGGCACTGCCACAATGGGCTTCGTTCTGACCGCTCTTATGCCACTTTGTTGAGGCGCGCCGTCATCGACCAAGGGCCAATAGTCCCTCTCTCAGCTTGGCTTGCTTATCCTGGTTCAGGGAGAGCCTCTCCCGTTCCCGCTCTACGACCGCCGCCGGCGCCCTTGCCACGAAGTCCACGTTGGCCAGTTTCGCTTCTGCCCGCTCTATCTCACCGCCGATAGACGCGATCTCTTTTTGCAGCCGCCGGCTCTCCGCTTCAAGGTCCACCATGCCGGCGATGGGGAGGTAAACTTCGACAGAGTCTACCAACAGTGATAGCGCCTGCTTAGGCTTGTTATCCAGTGAGGGCAGAATACTCAGAGCGCCGACCCTCGCCAGTTGTTTGAGCACATCCTCCTGCTTACTAAGCATTTCGGTCTCCCGACCGCCGACGATGACTACCTCGATCCACTTCGCCGGCTCCACGCCGAACTCGGCCCTGGCATTGCGGATGGCACGGATGCAGTCCATGACCAGTGTCTGGTCACGCTCCGCCTCCTCATCGAGGGCCTGCACATCTGCTTCGGGATAAGGTGCGACCATTATCGACGCGGGGACCTCGCCGTCCCCCGTTTGCTCCTGCCGCAGATTTTGCCAGATCTCCTCCGTCACGAACGGCATGAAGGGGTGAAGGAGGCGGAGACTGGAATCAAGGACATGCAAGAGAACCGGCAGCGGATTGCCCTGCGATTCCATTTTCTGGACATCGTGAAGGCGAATCTTGGCCATCTCAATGTACCAATCGCAGAACTCGTTCCAGATGAAGTCGTGGATCTGCCGGCCGGCTTCGCCAAGTTGAAATTCCCCGAGCAAGCGGTTGGCATCGGCGGCCACATGGTTCAAGCGGCTAAGAATCCAGCGATCAGCGAGAGCGCCGGGGATTGCCGATTCTTTCATCTTGAGACCCGCCGCTCGAAGTTCATCCAGCGTCCGGCCGCCAAGGACAAAACGGGCTGAGTTCCAGAGTTTGTTGGCGAAGTTTCGTCCTGCCTCCACCTTGGTCTCGCTCAGCCGGCTGTCGTTGCCTGGAGTGCTGCCCGTGGAAAGGGCATAGCGGAGAGCGTCGGTGCCAAACTTGGCCATCACGTCCAGCGGGTTGACGACGTTCCCCAGTGACTTGCTCATCTTCCGACCTTTCTCGTCTCTCACAAGGCCGTGGAGATAGACTGTGTGGAAAGGTATCTCCCCCGTATTCTCGATTCCCATCATGATCATGCGGGCGACCCAGAAGAAGAGAATGTCGTAGGCGGTCTCCATCACGCTCGTGGGATAGAAGAAACGGAAATCCTCCGTATCGTCAGGCCAGCCGAGAGTGGAGTGTGGCCAGAGTCCTGAGCTGAACCAGGTGTCGAGATTGTCGGGATCCTGGTCGATCTTCTCGCTGCCGCATTTCGGGCACCTGGTCGGATCCTCCATCTCGACGATGGCATCCCCGCACGCTTCGCAGTACCATACGGGAATGCGATGTCCCCACCAGATCTGACGGGAGATGCACCAGTCGCGGATGTTCTCCATCCAGTTGAGGTAGACCTTGCCGAATCGCTCCGGTATTATCTTGATTTGCCCGCTGGTGATAGCATCGATAGCCGGTCTGGCCAGAGGCTTGATATCGACGAACCACTGCTTGCTAACCAGAGGTTCGACGGCCGTCTTGCAGCGCTCGCACTGGCCGAGCGGCAGTTGATAGGGTTCGATAGACACAAGAAGCCCGTCCTTGCGGAGGTCTGCCAGCAGCGCTTTGCGGCAATCATAGCGATCCATGCCGGCGTATGGCCCGGCGTTCTCGTTCATGGTGGCGTCGAAGTTCATTATTCTTATAGATGGGAGGCCGTGGCGTTGCCCCACCTCGAAGTCGACCAGATCGTGGGCGGGGGTTATCTTGACAGCGCCGGTGCCAAACGCGGGTTCAACGGCCTCGTCGGCAATAATTGGTATTTGGCGGTTGACGGCAGGTAGGATGGCTATCCTGCCAATCAGCGCGGCATATCGTTCGTCTTTGGGATTCACTGCCACGGCCGTATCGCCCAAAATCGTCTCGGGCCTGGTGGTAGCGACAGTAATGTACTCTGTGGGGGACAGGGGCCTTGGGCCTGGGGCCAGTTCCCCTGTCCCCTGTCCCCTGTCCCCCGACCCCTGTCCCCCCGGCACAAGAGGGTAGCGAACGTAGAACAACTCTCCCGCGATAGACTCGTGATCCACCTCGAGGTCGGAGAGGGCCGTCGAGCAGCGGGGACACCAGTTGATCATACGCTCGCCACGATAAATGAGGCCCTTCCGGTAAAGGTTAACGAAGGTAGTGCGAACAGCCCGCGACGGTCCAGGATCCAGAGTAAATCGTTCCCGCGACCAGTCCGCCGAAACTCCCAGCTTCATATGCTGCTCGGTGATCGTTCGGCCTGTCTTTCTCACCCACTCCCACATCCGGTCGAGAAACTTCTCCCGACCGAGGTCGTGGCGGGAGAGTCCCTCCGTGGCCAGTAGCTTCTCCACCACCACTTGAGCGTAGATACCGCTGTGGTCTGTTCCGGGGAGCCAGAGCGTAGGGTCGCCCTTCATCCGGTGCCAGCGAACGAGGATATCTTCGACGGTGGCCGTGAGGGCATGGCCGACATGGAGTTCGCCCGTGATGTTCGGCGGCGGCATGATCACGGTGAAAGGCTTCTTGTTATGATCGATCTTAGGTTTGAAATAGCCTCCATCCAGCCAGAACTTGTATTGCCGTTGCTCGACAAGTTGGGGTTCGTAGGCCTTGGGCATTTCTATCTTCTGATCAGGGCTGTTGGTCATCGGCGCTATCCTCGCTTCCTCTTGCTCTCACAAAACAAAACCCCCCCGTCCTTAAGGACGAAGGGAGCTACTTCGTGGTACCACCCCGGTTTGCCTGGCAGCACCACTCAGTCCCCTCTCCGTTGGTCCTTCAGCTGAAGGAGGGCCAGGGTGAGTGCGTCCACAGCCAACCCTCTTACGCGCTATCGGGCGAACCCGGATGGACCCACTTCAAATTCGGCCCATCGACCCCCAAGCGACTTTCGGCGACCTGCCCCGCGGTGGTTTTTCAGCCGCCGCCCCACCTTCTCTACCAGTTCCCGGTCAGCCTACTCTTCTTGTTCATCGTCTTTCTCGGCTATGACCATGTCCTGCGACCACCGGAGGGTCGCGGGAGGTATTTTAGGGTAATCCCGCTAGTCTGTCAATTCGTCCGTTCGGGTGGTGAGTTGCTTTTTCGAAGAAAACCGGCTAAAATCTCTACCATGGACGAACAGCGTGAGCAGGTTTTGACTCAGATCAAGCTAGGCAAGCGGGAGAAGACTGCCATTGTCATAGTTCTGGTAGTGGTTGCTCTTTTGTTCCTGTATGTCGTGCGCCATATCCTGCCGCCGTTCATCTGGGGAATAGTGGCGGCATATGTCTTAAACCCCCTGGTGAACTGGATATCGCTCAAGACAAAGGTGCGTCGCGGCTACATCGTAATGATAATGGCTCTGGCTCTCGTCTTTGGTCTGGGCTGGGTAATTGTGAATGTGACAGCGGCCGCCATCAGCGAGGTTCAGGACATGCAAGAACACTGGCCGGAGATATTAGCCTCGGTCGAGAAGGACTTCTTTGGTAATTCTCAACCGACGCTCTTTGGTTTCACGGTCACAGCAACGTCGATCAGCGACGCCGTGGCTCGGCAGGTTGGCGATGTCCCTCGCGGCGCCCTGACAGCCCTACACTGGACAGTCGATCTACTCGGCAAGCTGCTCATATTCTTCGTAACGTTCTTTCTTCTCCTTCTGGATGGCAAGAAACTGTCGCTTCAAGTGAGGAAATTGATACCTCTCGCCTATATGAATGAGATAGTTGACCTCGGGCATCGGATAAACCGCACTCTGGGCGCCTACATTCGCGGACAATTGCTCGTCTTCGTCTTGATGAGCCTCGTGACCTGGATAGCTATTGGTCCCATACTTCATCTTCGATATGCCGTTGTCTTGAGTCTTGCCACGGGAGTGCTGGAATGGTTTCCCATAATCGGCCCCATAGCGGCGGGTGCCATTGCCGTTACAGTTGGATTGTTTCAGCCAAACGTCTTTGACTGGAACCCGTGGGTATTTTGTGGCGTGATCGCTCTTGTTTACACGGTTCTTCGTTACTTGGAAGATTATCTCGTCATTCCCAACGTGATCGGTCGAGCCGTTCACCTACACCCCCTCATCGTCATTTTTGCCTTATTTTCAGGTGGATCGATAGCAGGGATTTTGGGAATGATGACCGCCGTTCCGGTAGCGGCGGTCATCAAGCTCGTGCTAGAGTATATATATAGCAAGTTGACAACTTAGTGATGATTGTTCGGCCGGTGTTGACCAAAGATCTTCCGTTGATCGAAGAGTTCGATTCTTCGTTTTCCACTGACTGCGTTTGGCAGATGGATCAGAAGATCGTTGGCGACGAGGTCAGCACCACATTTCGGG
>JAUSEJ010001006.1 GCA_030650265.1 Dehalococcoidia bacterium
GACGCCATCGCTCTTCAGCCAATCGACGAGACCCTGATTGCTTCTCAACCCACCGGCGCCACCGTGGATAGTGAAGTTGACATAGCCATCCTTGCAGGGCCAAATAAGTCGCTGGCTACCTCGATATTGGCCTATCCGCTCAAGATTCTCGCCGCCCACGTCCCAGAACTGTCGTACGACCATAAGAGTGCGGACAACCTGCTCCTGAATTGAAACGTCGACGTGCTGCCCTTCGCCGGTTGCGCCCCGATGGAAGAGGGCGAACATGGTGCCAGTCGCGGCGATCGTCCCGCCATGGGGATACGACTGAGGGCAGCTTATTCTTATCGGTGGCCGATCGGGGTCACCGCTGACGTACATCATGCCGCCCATACCCCAGGTGATGAGGTCGGGACCCTTGAAATCCTTGTGTGGTCCCGTCTGGCCGAAAGGAGAAATGGACGTGAGAATTATGCCGGGATTAATCCTGGCCAGATCGCCGTAGCCCAACCCCAGGCTCTCCATGTACCCCGGCGGGAAGGACTCCACCACAGCATCGGCGGTCTCGACCAGCTTCTTGAAGAGGTCCCGGCCCGCCGTTGTTTCCAGGTCAAGAGTAATCCCTCGTTTGTTGGCGTTGTAAGCGAACCAAAAGAGGCTCTTCTCGGGATCAGGGATGTTATGGTAGAAGGGTCCGATATTGCGGCTGGGGTCGCCCCCCGGTCTTTCCACCTTGATGACGTCGGCCCCGAAATCGGCAAGGACGCGGCCGCAGGCAACGCCCTTCTCATCCGTCAAGTCAAGGATGCGGTACGGCGAGAGAAGACCCCCGGCGTCTTTGGTCATGGCTCGTTTGCTCCTAGCTATTCACAGTCAGCCAACAGCGCCGGGCGTAGCGGAAACACAAAGGCACAAGTCAAGGCCCTTCTTTCCCCAAATCATGGTTTAACTATAGCCTGCCGGGTCTCCACTGTCAACGATGTGCAGTGTGTTCAGGCGGCTGACCGCATGCGTCACCTTGACGCTCGCGGTACCCCCGGCCACTCACCAGGCAAAGAACATTCTGTCGACCTGCCCTGCACTGGTCCCGTAGCCAGCCATTGGTCAAGCATCAATT
>JAUSEJ010000030.1 GCA_030650265.1 Dehalococcoidia bacterium
CCGTGATGACGATGCGTCTCACGGGTGATATATTCGGCAGAGCGAAGGTTGGCACTATCTTTGCCTGGATATTGGCCTCTCACCAGCTTGGCGCCGGGGCAATTTCTCTGGGCGCGGGGATCATGCGCACTTGGCTGGGAGATTACCACGCCGCGTTCATTCTGTCGGGGATTATCTGCCTGATTGCCGCTGGTATGGCGCTCCTTATTGGCCGCCGGGATGGTAGGGCATCGAAAGCAATTTCAGCGGCGGCGATCAGTAGCGAGTTAAGGACTTAATCCCACATGACCGGCTACTGAGAACCTCATTCCATCATCCTTCTGATCTCGATGATCTGATCCCGCAACAGCGCCGCTTTCTCGAATTCAAGGTTCTTCGCCGCTGTCTTCATTTGAGATTCGATGTCCTTGATCAGGCGCAGCAGGCCGTCTCTAGGAATGTCCTGGGCGACCGTGTACTCGGCTTTGGCCTCGGCTACCTGCCGAACCCGGTCGGTGATATCCTTGATGGCCTTCTTGATGCCTATAGGCGTAATGCCATGCGCCTCATTGTAGGCGGTCTGGATCTGCCGTCGCCGGTAGGTTTCATCGATGGCGCGCTGCATCGAGCCGGTGATGACGTCGGCGTACATTATCACGTGCCCCTCGACGTGGCGAGAGGCCCGGCCCATACTCTGAATCAAGGCGCTCTGGGACCGGAGAAATCCCTCTTTGTCGGCATCCAGAATGGCCACCAGACTCACCTCCGGCAGATCAAGGCCCTCTCTAAGCAGATTGATGCCGACGACCACGTCATAAACGCCCAGTCTCAGGTCCCTCAGTATCTCGACCCTGTCCAGCGTCTCGATATCGGAATGGAGGTAATGTGTTTTGATTCCCATCTCTCTGAGATAATCCGCCAGATCCTCCGCCATCTTCTTCGTGAGGGTAGTAACCAGACAGCGCTCTTTCCTTCCCGTCCGCGATTTGATCTCACCGAGGAGATCGTCCACCTGGCCTCTGGTCGGCTTGATCTCGATAGTAGGGTCGACCAGTCCTGTGGGGCGAATGACCTGTTCGACGATTTGTAGGCTGTGTTCCATCTCGTATGGTCCAGGCGTGGCGGAGACATAGATCACTTGCTCGACATGCTTCTCGAACTCGGCGAAGTTGAGAGGCCGGTTGTCGAGGGCGGAGGGAAGTCTAAACCCGTATTCGACCAGCGTTTCCTTGCGCGACCGGTCGCCATGGAACATTCCTCTGACCTGAGGCAGGGTCATGTGCGACTCGTCGACAAACAACAAGAAGTCCTCGGGGAAATAGTCCAGGAGAGTTGAGGGAGTGCTACCGGCCGCTCTCCTGGCAAGGTGGCGCGAGTAGTTCTCGATGCCGGCGCAGTAGCCTGCCTCCCGCATCATCTCTATGTCGTAGTTGGTGCGGGTCTTGAGCCGAGCCGCCTCCAGTAGCTTTCCCTCCGACTCTAACTCTTTCAGGCGTTGAATCAGCTCTCCTTGAATGTCGTTGACCGCAGCCATGAGATTCTCACGAGTGGTAACAAAATGTTTGGCCGGATAGATGTCCACCCGGGTCCGTTCCACGAGAATCTCGCCGGTTAGCGGGTCCACTTCGGTGATCCTCTCGATCTGGTCCCCCCAGAACTCAATTCTCAGGGCCATCTCATCATACGCGGGAAATAGTTCGAGAGTGTCGCCGCGCAGTCGGAACTTGCCGCGACTGAAGTCAATGTCGTTTCGCTCGTACTGCATGTCGACGAGATGGCGGAGGATCTTGTCCCGTTTCCGGTGTTCCCCTTTCTGAATAACCTCGACGAACTGGGAATACTCCTCGGGTGAGCCCAGACCATAAATGCAGGACACTGAAGCGACAATTAGACTGTCCCGCCTCTCCAGCAGAGCGCGCGTGGCAGCGTGTCGCAATTTGTCTATCTCGTCGTTGATCTGGGCGTCCTTCTCGATGAATGTGTCTGTACGGGGAATATAGGCCTCGGGCTGATAGTAGTCGTAGTAACTGACGAAGTACTCGACAGCGTTGTTGGGGAAGAACTCCTTGAACTCGGAGTAGAGTTGGGCCGCCAGTGTCTTATTGTGGGCAAGAACGAGGGTCGGCTTCTGGAAGGCCTCGACGATATTGGCCATCGTGAAGGTCTTGCCGCTGCCCGTAACGCCGAGGAGGGTTTGCTTCTTATGGCCGACCCTAAGACCATCGACCAGTTTCTGTATAGCAGCCGGCTGGTCGCCGGTAGGATGGAAATCAGAGACTATCTTGAAATCAGGCAAGTAAGAAACCTCAA
>JAUSEJ010001020.1 GCA_030650265.1 Dehalococcoidia bacterium
GACGGAGTTTGCCCTTGGCCCGCAGGTGCAGCGGATCGAGTCCACCCGCCTCTTCGTCGTCCCCAACCCCAGTCCCGTCAACGCCCATTTCCGTCTCGAGGAGATAGCCGCCTGGTACGATCGTCTCGCCGATTTCATGCAAGGAGCCGATGCTTGACAGACCAGACCCTCCTTCTTAGAATGGGCTTGCCCATGGTCAGCGCCTTTCGCTGGCCCGATTGGTAGCGGCCGGAAGGATATCCGGACAGGGAGAACGAGTGAGGAAGAATGACTGCATTTAAGACGGGAACAATTGTCGTGGTTGTACTGGCGATTTTGGCCGTGGTTGGCTGCCTTGGTCCGCAACAGGGGGAGGGACAGGCCCCGGCGATCCAGCCCACCGCCGCGATTGTCACGCCTCAGGCCAGGCCCACGGAACCGGCAGCGCCGTTGTCAGCCCGGCCTGGCGACACCCCGGCGCCGCTGCCAACAGTCGGCGCAAATCCAAATCCCACCGGGGCCCCGGCGGGCAGCGACATTTTCATAACCGCCAATCCCGTCGAGCTTAGCCAGATCGCCGAGATCTCCAAGTTTCGCAGTTGCGCCGGGCACGACTATAGTGGGCAAAACGTCGACGGCCAGGCGGAGATAAATAGATCGATGAAGCATGACCTGGCGCCGGTCAACTCATTAGCCGGTTCGATCGGAAAGCTCAAGGCGCTTGCCCCGTTCGACGGCACGATTCTTTCTATTCAAGAGGAGCAGGTCAAGCGTGGGGTGCAGGTCTGGCTGCGTCCGAACGGCGCCAGCGCCTGGGTTTTCATCTTCTTCCACGTCGACCTCGACCCGGCGCTAAAGATCGGATCTGCTGTCACTGCGGGTGCGCTTCTGGGGTACGCCAACGTGAGCCTGGATGCCCACGACTTCGATATCGCCCTCCAGAGAATCCCCCAAGACGCGCCATCGATTGGTGGTAGCAGTGGTAGCGGCGGCGGTCGAGCGAATACCCCGGAAGCAGCGCAGGGCGCCAGTTCGCAAGCGTTTGACTCGCCCTTCCTTCACATGAGCAGCGCCGTGCTCGAACAATTCCGCGGCAAAGGCATAACCGCGGACAACGTGATCGTCTCCAAGGCAGCGCGCGACGCCCGGCCCTGCACTTTCCAGCCCGGCGCCGACAGCCCCGACAACTGGGTGCAACTCAAATGAGGGGTCATCGGGGATCAATATCTGGAATAGTTTCACCGTGTTCAATCCGGTCGGCGATTACGCGCAGGGCCAGCGCTTCTACCTTAGAGATAGCCTCTTGCCGCGTCTTTCCATAAGCCATAACACCTGGAAGATCATCAACCTCAGCTATCCAGCGTCCGCCCTATTCTATTTCGATTTCAATCCTCACTCATAGCCCCTACGACGCTGAATCAGATAGCCACAAATTGTGGCCTTTCTATCCCGCCTCCAAGAAACTGGCCTGTGTGAATGGAACGCGGGGTCACGCGGCTTAAGGTCGCAGGCCGTCGCCATTCTGCGCCTGCTCGGTATACGTCAGGCCAAAAATCCAGTCTGACAGCGACTTTCTGAACGACTGGTTGTCGCTGAACTGCTTGAACAGCTCCGTCTGGTCAGAAAGCAAAGTGATCATTGCCTTCTTAAGGGCCCTGTCGTGCTCTAATCGTGAGTTCTGTTTGCCTGAGTTCCTCATCGCATTCTGGTAAGCGACGTCCGCCGACACCTTGGCGGGCAATTCCTCGGTGATGATCTTAATAATCTTGTCGATGTCCTTCCACTCGATGTTGCCAAACTGGTCGTTAAAGGCTTTGATGATATTGCTCAGGTTGTCGAGTTCGGGTTCGGGTATCCAACCCCCACCGCTGACCGGCACCGGGCCGATCTCGGCGTCCCCATCCGGCAGATTGATTGGCATGGCAGCCTTCACTTCTACCCGATAGTTGTCCATGTCGATGGCTTCCAGGAGAACTCGGGAGAGGGCCTCTTCTTTGGGAGCCGGGAGCTTAGGGATGAGGAAATTCAGGAATATCGAGAGCCTCTCCCAATTCGCCACGGCATAGGGGAGAATGGAGCCTAGAAGTCCGGACGAAAACAGGCCCTTCTGGCATGATGCCTGAAGTTGTGGCTCACGACCACTCTTGTGCGAACCTCACCTATGATTGACGGTTTTGACGGTTTCAGTCTTTGATTCCGACTAGGCATAGTTAGGCAAGGGCTGAAGGCGAGTGACAGGGTGGGATTTGCGTCAACCTACCTAACTGCAAGGGCAGCAGTGGGGATAGGTTGTCGCTATCGGCTTCCTATCACCTTCATCAAACCAACTTTGCCTGCTACCAGCGTCAGATTGGC
>JAUSEJ010001022.1 GCA_030650265.1 Dehalococcoidia bacterium
CTAGCATGAACTGCTCAGTAGGTGTGACTGTCGCCGCCATATTGCCGCCACGCCGTTTGAAGACGACCAGCCTTGCCTCATCGTGGCGAACCGCCGCACGAAGGTCGGCCAGATACTG
Organism: Dehalococcoidia bacterium; assembly: GCA_030650265.1. The sequence goes on from JAUSEJ010001022.1 coordinate 119, forward strand.
TTCTGCGCTAGTGCCGACTGCCCATTGTCGCTCGACCACTACTCTCTTAACAAGGTGGTAGGTCCATGCATCTGACCGGGCACCCAACAGGAGGCCACCATATACGATCCCGCGATCTGCTTTCGGAACGTGGATTATACTGGAATCGAACGGTGCGCTCGCCATTTTCGCCAATATTTGTCCAACCTCAAATAGTGTAGCATCCCTGCCCGTTTCAATCAGTTCCCGAATCAGCCGGTCTACATAACGATGGTCCATTCATTCACCTATTGACATATGACAGGGTGGAGAATATGTCGGAACGACAAATCCCTACCCTCGTGACGTAATCATGTTCAGCCCTGAAAATTGAATCGGTTCATAGCGGCGACGGGGCCATCGGTCAGGATGCTCAGGATGATGTCGGTGACCTTTTCCCGCGCTTCATCGATGGTCTTCTGCTCTTCACGGGTGAAATCGCTCAAAACGTAATCCACGACGTCCTCGGCGGAGGGGTGGTCGATGCCAACTCTGATGCGGAGAAACTCCTGTGTGCCAATATGGGACATGATCGATTGCACGCCCTTATGCCCGCCGGCGCTGCCTCTTTCCCGAATCCGAACTCTGCCCAAAGGCAAGTCCATATCATCGTATATTACTATTAGATCAGATGGCAACAGCCCATGAGAACGCAGTAGGGGCCCGATAGATTCGCCAACCCTGTTCATGAAGGTCTGGGGCTTGACTAGAACCAGATGTTCTCCAGCGCCCTCTCCCAAGGCGATGTGGGCTCTGGTTTGCTTGCGGTTGAACTCGATCCGATGAGCGCGGGCGAAGGAATCGAGACACTGATAGCCCACATTATGCCGGTTCTTGCTGTAGGAACGACCAGGGTTGCCGAGACCGGCGATCAATTTCACAGCCGTCGCACCAGGACGAGGAGAAGGCCGGCTAGCACAATGGCGCCGCCTATCCCGACACCGTCAACGAACACCTGGAAAAGAGGCGCAGGATCAAATTGCGGTAGGATGGAGAAGAACGACGAGCCGTCAGCCGGAGTTACCTCGGGCGGTGGCACAGCGACGATAGTATCGGGCAGCGGCACGTGGGTTGATGTAGGATTTGGTGTCGCGCTCGGCGTCGGGCTCTCCGTAGCCGTTACGGTAGCCGTTGGTGAGGTTGCAGTGAGGGTTGCCGTTGACGTGACGAGGATTCTGTCCACTTCATTGAACTGAATCTGCAGATCACTCTTGCCATCAATCGTGAGCGCGGCCTCACCAGCCACCATATCGACCAGTTGTACAGTATATGAGCCGAAAGTCAGAGAGAAAGAGAACTTACCGCCGTCCCGGGTAGTGTCGAAAGCCTGCCAATCTCGGGAGAAGGCGCGTACCGAGACTCCGTC
>JAUSEJ010001026.1 GCA_030650265.1 Dehalococcoidia bacterium
GACGGAGTAGGGCGCCCTCACCCTTCGCTGTAAACCTGGCGCCCGAGGACTCATCCTTGACCAGCAAAAACTAATCCCTAAGATAAGACTTGGAGGTGACCAATGATTAAGAGAACGGCCCTGTCCCTGAAGAACCTTGGAACTCATCATTGGTGGGAAGCGGGTCAAATTTGGCGGTTTCTGAAGCTCAAAAGAGTAACGATCGCCGCGAATGCTGCCGTTGTCGTTCCCCTCGTGGCCGTAGGACTCTGGGCTTACGTTATCCAGGAGCGGAATATTGTTAAACTCCGAATAATCAACGAGTCCCTGGCAGCGCAAATCGCCAAGAAGGCGGCAAAAGGCAGAAACCGTCGGGAGGGCCCTCGCCGTGACGTTAATGCAGACATTGCAGGAAACTCAGATACTATTCGCCTGAACGGACAAACTCAGCAGACGGCTAGGTCCGGGTGATGTGCCAAACACATTCAAATCTATGTGGGTGATGGCATGCGACCCGGCATGGCTAACCAGAAGGGGGGTGAGTTAATAATGCTACAGAGAGAGAGGCAAGAAGCGACACTGGGGCCGGTCGGACTGGCAATGAGGGAGTGGGAGGCGGGCAGGGATTCATACTCGGCTGACTGCTCTTCCCAGTATGTAAGAGAAATCGGCACTCTCGGTCTGCTTACCCATGGCGAAGAGGTTTCTTTAGCCAAAGAAATGGAACTCGGCAAGAATGCCCAGGAACAGCTAGAGGCATTCGCTGTTGGCGACGAAGAGGAGTCAACTCTGGAATTTCAAGTCGGAGTGGGTGACACCGCGCGGCGCCGATTCATAGAATCCAATCTCCGTTTGGTCGTCTCCATCGCGAAACGCTTCACGGAACGTGGCCTGCCGCTTGAAGACCTCATCCAAGAAGGAAACATTGGCCTCTTCCGCGCCGTGGATAAGTTTGACTACCGTAGGGGCTGGCGGTTCAGCACCTACGCGTCATGGTGGATTCGCCAGGCGGTGACGCGGGCGATAATTGACCAGTCGAGAACCATACGCTTGCCAGTGCATGTGTCGGAGACAGTTTCGCGGATGATGAGAGTCGCCGAGACCCTCCAGCAGACTCTCGGCCATGATCCGTCGACCCATGAACTGGCCGGAGAACTGGAAGTGTCCCCTAACACCCTTGGATTGGCTTTACGAGCGGCACAGAAACCAATCTCTTTGGAAATGGCGGTGGGCCAGGATGACGAAGGCTTCTTCGGGGACTTGATCGAGGACCGGGACGCCGTTGCCCCGCTTGCGGCAGTGGGAAAAGAGGAGTTAGGCGAAGAGATCCGGGGATTGCTGGATGATTTGAGCGTCCGCGAGCGCAGTATCATCGCGATGCGGTATGGCATAGGCAGCGATGAATCCCTGACCCTCGACCAGATTGGCGCCAAAGTGGGAGTTACACGCGAGCGAGTCAGGCAGATCGAAAAAGGAGCCCTGGCTAAGCTGTGTCGCCAGAGCAAAGAGAAGGGCCTGCAAGACTATCTGGAGAACTAGACAAGTCATCGGGCAGGCAAAACAGGCTAGAGGGTCGCGGCAGAAGTATGCTGAAACGATATCGACGTTCTTGTCGGCAGCTTAGGTTCTTGTAGAAGCGGGTAGGAGTTCACCATGGCAGGAAAGCAGCATCTCAAAAAACATTTAGCACATGGGCGTCGTTTCATCAGACTGCCCAAACGACAAGCAACGGCCTGGATTCTCCTGCCATCTTTCCTTCTGGCCCTCGTGTTCCTTTCATTTATGTTTATGAAAGGCCCCACTGGAGGAGCGACATCGATTGACAAGCAAGATCTGCTGGCGCCAATTGCCGCTAACGGGATTTCCTCAGGTTATGTTGATCGGCCACAAATGAACGAGTCATATCTGCCTTTCCGACCAGTGCTCAGATAATCTGCCTTAGACCAGAGGGTTTGATTGGGGTACGACCAATGCAAGAGAAGCAACGACAACGGGTAACCGAAGCCCTCTCCACGGCGCGTCAGGTAGTGCTGTCGGCGGGTGGACCGGCGCAAATCCAGGCCGAGGTACTGGCCTGCGAGGCGATAGGCCTTATCCTCTACGTGCTTGTGCCAAGAACGTCTGATCTGTTGTTCAACCTCGAGATTGGCACGCTGGTGGTGGCCACTGCTGACATCTGGCAGGGACGCGGAGCGGCGCGGCTTCTGCCGACTGGCGAATACCCGAATGGCCTCACCATCGCCTGCACGCCACAAGCGCAGTGGTGTGAGCTAATCGAGATCCAGCCGACGCAGATGATACTCCAAAAGCGACCCGGCCTGATTCGGGGCGAGACGATTGACATCTGGTGAAGTTTGGTTATTCATTGCGCCCACCCCGCGTCTGCGACGCTGGGGAGTCACCACTTTTCACCTTTTCCTACCAGCGTGGCCAGGCCAGCCAGGCCACGCTGGTAGGAAATCAAGGCAAGTTTGACAGCATATTTCATATGCTGTCGCCTCAAACTACGGCTTGGAGAAGTTCAAAGGAGCAATTCGTGTTAGCTTCTCGAAGTTGTGAATAGACTCGATTCGACGCACTGTTCCCGACTTCGCTCGCATGGCCAACGAGGAGGTTTTGGCTCCCCTGCTGGTATAACGCACCCCGTTTAGCAGAGCGCCATCGGTGATTCCCGTTACGGCAAAGAAGGTGTCATCACCCATGGCCAGGTCATCGGTTGTCAACACCTTGTCAAAGTCGAGTCCATCTGCTATGCCCTTCTCCCGTTCGGCTTGATTGCGCGGCCAGAGTTTGCACTGGATCTCGCCGCCAAGGCATTTCAAGGCGCAAGCCGTAACCACCGCTTCCGGGGCGCCACCGATGCCCATCAGGACGTCGATACCGGTGTCATCCAAACCAGGCATAAGACCGCCGGCAATATCTCCGTGAGTGATCAGCATGATGCGAGCCCCGGTAGCACGAATGTCAGCAATCAGCCGGTCGTGGCGGTCCCGTTCGAGTACCACAACGGTAAGGTCTTCGACCTTATAGCCTTTGGCTCTGGCGATCCTATGCAGATTGTCGGCGACGGGAGCATTGATATCGATTACGCCCCGCGCATCTCGCCCGACCGCGATTTTATCCATGTAGAAGATGCCTTTGGGATCGAAGAGCGTCCCCCGCGGGGCGATAGCCAGCGCCGACACGGCGTTGGGCAAACCCTTAGCGAGCAGCGTCGTGCCGTCGATGGGGTCTACCGCCACGTCCACCAAGAACTTAGTGCCGTTGCCCACACGCTCACCGTTGAACAACATTGGCGCCTCGTCCTTTTCCCCCTCGCCGATGACCACGATGCCGTCCATATCCACTGACTCGAGGGCAAAACGCATACAATCCACCGCTGCCTTGTCAGCAGCTTCTTTGTTTGCCCGCCCCATCCAATGCGCAGCCGCAAGTGCAGCAGCTTCGGTTGCTCTCACCAACTCAAAGGCCAGATTCCGGTCCATAGGTTCACGCACAGTCACACCTCCATCACATTCGATATTCTTCACGGACTTTGGACTAACAGCGCTCCGCCACGCCAGGTCGGTCACGCTTTAAATGTGGTCACGAAGGATTCCATAAGCTCGTCTTGGAACGTAAACAACTGTCGTTGGACAAAGCAGGAACTGGAAACACCAAATCCCCAAAACATCCCATAGCATTATATCCCATCTTAGGAAAAAATGCGAGGAACAAGACCATTAGCTTTCTCACCAGATCTGACCGACTGGCCATACACGAGCTTGGCTGCCTTAGGCCCTGAAGCAGACATAAGTGAACGAGGTAGTGAGTGTCACCACCTCGTTCATGTGCGATCAGTTAATTAAGCGACTTGTTGCCGGCTTACCAGCGACTGCCGCCGCCGCCACTCGATCGACCACCGCCGCCGCCGCCACTCGACCGGCCACCGCCGCTGTAGCCACCGGTGCTGGGGCGCTGGGCAGAATAGCATTCGGAGCAATAAACTGGCTTGTCGTTGCGGGGCTGGAAAGGTACCTGGGTGTCTTTGCCGCACTGGGCGCAAACTGCCGGGAACATCTCCCGTCGTCCGCCGCCGTAGCCGCCGCCGCTGCTGTATCCACCCGATGTGTAACCGCCTTCGTTGCGCTGCGCTTTGTGAGTGGCACGGCACGGTGGGCACCGGCCCGGCTCGTTGGTGAAGCCCTTCGAAGCGAAGAACTCCTGCTCGCTTGCGGTGAAAGTAAACTCGGCGCTACAGTCCCGGCAGGTTAGTGTTTTGTCTTCCATTTGGACACTGACTCCTATAAAAATATTCTGGAACAATCCGCCAGCGCAGGGACTTCATGCAGGAATCGGAACCGAAAGAGACACAGCACCAACCTTGCCGATCACAGCGAACTGCGGAAAGAACCACTAACTCTACTATACCCTAAATCATGAATCGGCGCAACAAGTAATCGCGGGCTAGCCAACTGCACATTATCTCTAATTAGAAAATGTTAAGCCTGCCAGCCTCTTGCGCGCTCCTGTTTCTTCGTGTATCATGTAACTAGTACATTGTTGCAGGTTAAGCGTACCCTAACAGGAGTCCCCGACAATTGAGTGCCCCCAGTTCGAGCACTCAGGGAGACCGAACGATGTGTACTGGTTGAGCCGTTTGCGGACGCTTACAGCCATTGCGGCACACGCAAAGCGTTTCCTCTTGGCTTGAAGCGTCAGGGGTTCTGCACCGACGAGATACTCCCATCGCCTTCGAATCGCGGTACTTTGGGACGATTCTCAATTTGCCTGTCCTGTCAGGGCTGGACAGGCTGACCATTGCACCCTTGCGGCTAGGTGACAATGGAATAGATGGTTTGCTTTAGGAGATGGCATCAATGTCAGAAACATCGAACCCGACGAACGAATCGAACTCACAGGTCCTCGATCACACTGTTAGGAACATGCTTCCTGACCGCAATGTGGTAAAGGTAAGCGTCATCATACCTGCTTGGAACGAGGAGCCAAACCTTGTTCATGTGCTGCCACGGATCCCAGCCTGGATCCACGAAGAGATTCTAGTTGATGGCGGCTCCACAGACGGGACGCGTGATACGGCCAGAAGGTTGTGGCCAACCAGGAATATCGAGTCGCTCATTGAGGGCGAATCGAGCAGCGCACAAGTCTCTCGAGAGGCAGAAGCAGAGCGAAG
>JAUSEJ010001027.1 GCA_030650265.1 Dehalococcoidia bacterium
CCATCACCGGTCTGCTGTTTATGATGGTGGGCCTCGTCTACGACAGGACGCACACGCGGCAAATACCCGAGCTTGTCGGCGGACTGGCCAAGCGGATGCCGGTGATCGCCATTGTTTTCACCATCGCCGGTCTCGCTTCCCTCGGCCTGCCGGCGCTTAGCGGCTTTGTGGCCGAACTGCTGGTGTTTATTGGCACCTACGAGAGGTCACCTTTGATGGCGATTCTCGGCGCTAGCGGTATCGTTCTCACCGCCGGATACATCCTCTGGATGATTGAGAGAGTATTCTTCGGCGACTTTAATCCGAAATGGAGCGACCTGGGCGATGCGGTAGCCCTCGAAAAGGTGACGGTCTTCACGACGGTGGTTGTGATCGTTGCTGTTGGCATCGCACCCGCAATAGTCATGAATATTGTAAACACTGCTATCCCGACCATCATGAGTCGGCTAGGATACTGACAGGTGACAGGGGTCAGGGGCCGGGGGTGAGTCCTTCATAGAAGGACGACCCCTCACTTCTGACCTCCGACCCCCAGATAAGAGGAGTTGGACGGAGTGAACCTTAGTCTGCTTGGCCCCGAGATCATTCTGGGCATTGTAGCTGTAGTTATCATATTGCTTGACCTTGTGGTGGCGAAAAAGGGAGTTCTGGCCGCTGTTGGCGTCTATGGTGTGGTTGTCGCCGCCCTGTTCAATGCGACGCTTATAGGACCGACTCAACAGACTTTCAACAACATGCTCGTGAGCGATTCATTCAGCATTTTGTTTAACTTCGCCTTTCTCGGTATAGCGGCGCTAGTTATTCTTTCTTCCGTCGAGTACTCTCGCCGCTTCCGGCGCAGCCAGGGTGAGTACTACGCACTGATTCTCTTCTCTGCGGCCGGTATGATGCTTATGGCGAGTACGAGAGAGTTGATCTCCATCTACGTCGCCCTTGAACTGACAAGCATCTCTCTCTATGTTCTCGCTGCTTTCCTTAGGGATGGAAAGTCCACGGAGGCAGGCCTTAAGTACTTGCTCTTGGGCGCTCTCAGTTCGGCAGTGCTGCTATACGGCATGGCCCTGTTGTTTGGATTGACCGAGACAACCGATCTGGGCAAGATCTCTGACATGATCATATCTTTGCACGGCAACAATCAGCCTGCGCTGATTCTCGCCACCGTCCTGCTTGCGGCGGGCTTTGGCTTCAAGATCGCTATGGTTCCGTTCCAGATGTGGGCGCCCGATGTGTACGAGGGTGCGCCGACGCCGATCACCGCTTTTCTTTCCGTAGGTAGCAAAGCGGCCGGTTTTGCCGTTATCCTTCGGGTTTTCAACATTGGCTTCGGCAGCGCCTACTTTTTCGATTGGCAGATGATATTCGCCGTTCTGAGTGTTCTTACCATGACCTTCGGCAACGTCGTGGCGCTGGTCCAGTCCAATATCAAGCGGCTTCTTGCCTATAGTAGTATTGCCCAGGCGGGTTACGTTCTAATCGGCATCGTGGCGGCTTCGAACTCTTCGCGGTTTGCCGTCAGCGGCGTTGTCTTCTTCCTATTGGGCTACGCCTTGACGAACCTTGGCGCCTTCATTGCCATTATCGCCATCTCCGAGAAAACGGGAAGCGACGAGATCGCTGACTTCTCGGGTATGGCCAAGAGAGCGCCTGGATTGGCGATGGCTTTGGCCTTCTGTCTCATCTCCCTGACCGGCATCCCGCCCACGGTCGGCTTTATCGGCAAGTTCTATCTATTCAGCTCGGCGATCGAAGCCGGCTGGATTTGGCTGGTGGTCATTGGCCTGGTCAACAGCGCTATCTCCGCCTACTACTACGTCAAAGTCGTCAAAGTCATGTATCTTGGTGCCTCCGCCTCCGAGGAGAAGATAAAGCTGTCGGCTCCCATACTCACAGCGCTCGGCATCGCCATCCTCGGCGTCTTCGTCGCCGGCATCTACCCGGGCCCGCTCTTCCAGTGGGTAGAGGCCGCCGCCAAGAGCCTCATCGGGTAATTGTCTGAACCGCTGATTACGCGGATTTTCGGATTGCGCTGATGCTTTCGGATGGGCTTGGTGGCCCAGAGAAGATAATGCGGTCGCGGCAGACGAGCGCGTCATGTTTGCGACTAGCGGTTGGGGCGCCGCCGTTTGTGTTGATGTACTGGACGGCCCCGGCGGATTTACTCTCGTACTAGAATGTCTGCCCCTTCTCGCCTGTGTCCGGAAGGCTTGCGTTTGGACCCGGTGGAACAGCAAGGGGTGCAGATTGGAATTCCAGTTTGCCCAATTGGATCAGGCTCTCCAGGTCCTCGCTGGCCTCAGGTAGGTGCTTCTTTACCACAGTGCGCACTTTGGCCAGGTCTGCTTCGCTGGCTCCTCCCAGCATTCTGCCGAGATCGCCCACATCCATACTCCGGCTGGCGTCCAGCTTCATTAGAACAAGGTAGGGTAGGGCGACAATCGGCAAACCCGCAGCATCGCGATTCGGATGAGCGAGCGCGTGCTTGACCCAGGCATGGCCGGACAACAATACATCGAGCTCGGTATCGTCAGCTAATGCCCACGATGTGCCTCCCAAACCCAAGGAACTTGTGAAGCCCAGTGATCCAATTTTGGAAGCCCCGGCCTTGAGCAACGCCTGTTCGACAAGAGAGGCGTCCTGTTCAGATACAAGTATGTCCACATCCTTGGTGGTACGGAGCGGCATGTAAAGACTTGTGGCTGTCCCTCCGACCACGACGTATCGCTCTCCTGACAACAGGGCGTTCAGATCTGGCATTGGACAAGACTCCCTGGCGAGAAGAAGTTGCAGCGAAGAGCCACTTCCTGCACGAACTCTGCGTCGCATAATGTCGAGATACATTGCCCGCCGCTCGGCGCTGGAAAGCGGCTGCATGGGTGAGTTGCGATGGGGGATCGCCATACCGTTTAATCCTCCCGGCCGATTCGCTATACCCATTGTCGACAGCGCCACTCCGTAATTGTCACTGCAGCGAGTCTACAGGCATTATATACCATCCGACGCTCTTGAACGCAATAGGCTAGGGGAAACCCTTTGCAGTGCAATCAGCGGTTCAAACAGCGCCCCCAGTCGCGTTCGGTTTGTCGGCAAATTGACATTAGGTCCACGACGGGATTGTAATGGCGGCGGACGGATTGGGGCAGCGGATAAACGGATGGGGACGGGGTGGCTATCCGATTATCCGTTGAATATCCGATGACTCCGCAGCCCTGGCCTTGATTCAGATTCATAGGATCTGACGATGGAAGGACTTTCACGTCGATTCGCCATTTTTCTTTGCCTTGGCTTGGTCGTGGTCATGGCATGGCTCTACCTTGGACGAGTGGACCGTGGTGTCGCCGCCGGAGACAGGCCAGAGTTTATTGGCGACGCCAGCGGACTCGGGGCCGTCGTTTCCTCACCTGCCGACCTTGTGCAGTTCACCATTGGCGATAACGGCATTCAACCCGCTCTCGTCACCGTTACTTTAGGAACTAGCGTTACCTGGTTTAACTCCACTGGCGTCACCCAGACCCTGCAGAGCGGCGACCCCTACCGGGTGTTTCTTCCCGTGGTGCTGAGAGGCTACGATGGCGCTAACCAGCTTTCGGTCCAGTTTCCGTCCTCTCCCCAAGCGGGAAACCTCTACCCGGCGAGCAACGGAGTTTTCCCCGTAGCGATCGCGCCTGGCGGCAGCTTTAGTTCCACGTTCGCCTCTGAGGGAAGCGTCTCCTATTTCTTGGCTGCAGCCCCCCAGTTCAGTTGTCGTGTCGTTGTGCGAACCCCGCCGGCGACAGCGACGCCCACCGCCACGGGTGCGTCGACCGCGACGGGAGCGCCGACTAGAACGCCGACCAGCACGCCAACGCCGCTGCCCACTGCTGTCGCCACCGTTGAGCCGACCAATGCCACTACGATGACCCTGCCCAGCAACTGGGGAGAGGTGAATCTCCCGGCGGGCCTTGTAACGACGACTACGACATTTAGCTAAACCCAGATGGCCTGGCCCGTTCCGGCGTTGGGGAGTTTCGGCTTTGCCGGTCGCGCCTTCACCTTGAATGCCGCTGACTCGTCGGGTAATCCCGTTACCGGCTTCGGATCCAGTTTCACCCTGACGCTAAGTTACGAGGATGCCGACTGGCAAGCCGCGGGTGTCAGCGACGAAAGTAGCCTGAACCTCTACTACTGGAACGGCGTCGCCTGGGCGGCGATCCTGCCCTGCTCGGGCTGTTCGCTAGACACTACGAACAACCGCATTGTGGCGGTTCTGAACCACTTGAGCCAATTCGCCTTTCTGGGAACCCTGTCCACTCCGACCGCGACGCCCACTGGCACGTCTACCGCCACAATCACGCGCACTCCCACCCCCACGGACATAGCAACTACAACGGCCACGGTTACTGATACGAGCACGCCAGCGGCAACTTCTACATCGACGTCCACTCCTTCGGATGCAGCGACGGCAACTCCTACAGTGACGGTAACTGCCACGGCAACGGCGTCGGGCACGTTTACGCCCATGCCGACCGATACGGCGGCGCCGACGGCGACGAGTACCCGTACTCCGACGCCCACGAACACCGCCACCGCCTCAGCCACGAGAACGGCAACGTCCACTCGAACCAGCACTGCGACAGTAACTGCCACCAGTACGCCAACGGCGACACCCACAGAGACAAGCACACCGGCCACGCTATGCGGGAATATCAGCCAGTCTGAAACATTGGGGCTTTCGACTAGTCGTTACGTCGCGACCTGCGATGTCACCGTCTCGACCGGCCTGACGCTAACTATTCTATCTGGTACGGAGATCAGGTTCAATCAATCGACCGGACTTAACATCAATGGAACCATTTTGGCTCTGGGGACGGACACACAACCTATCACTTTCACAGCCAACGCCAACAATCCTGCCTCAGGC
>JAUSEJ010001030.1 GCA_030650265.1 Dehalococcoidia bacterium
TCTATCCCCGCATGTCTTGTGACCCGTAGATATCAAGAAAGGAACAAAGATGGCAAAGAAGAACAACGTAGATGTCGACGCTCTCCAAAAGACAGTAGAGGCCATGCAGGCGGATCCGTCTAAAGGGAAGAGGACGAACAAGGTCGAGGGAGTGTGGAATCTAGCCGAGGGCAAGCCCCAATTCTCCGCTGAGTTGTCATTTGAGGGGGGCAAACTCGTGCTGGAGGCCGACCAGCCTACCTTCCTGGGTGGCGGCGGAACAAGGCCTGGGCCTATGCACTACGCCATCTTCGGTCTGGCTTCCTGCTTTACGGCCACCTTCGCCACTATGGCTACGACCCTGGGCTTGTCACTCGATGAGGTGAGAACCACCGCTGAATTCCACGTGAACTTCGCGAAAGTGTTTGGCGTCGCCGATACGCCGATCGTCGAAGAGGTGCGGGTCACTCTGGCGGTGAAGTCTGATGCATCCCGCGAAAGGATAGAGGAGGCTATGAGGCTGGCAGAGGAGAGGTGTCCGGCATCGTACTGCGTGACTCAACCGATAAGGCTGACGGCAAAGCTGGCAAACTAACCCAAACAAGTAATATCGTCGTGTATGGACATTCTTTATCGCCTGTCTAATTGCGAATCCTAATGTAACTCGCGGGAGGAATATGATGAAGGTACTGTTGGAGGTCTTCCGAAACACACCGGCGGGAAAACGCTGACTAACTCTTTCACAGAACGTCGTTGACGTTATGGCGGAAGATCTAGGCCACGACTTCGAAGTGAAGTTCCTGCCAGTATACGCCAGTAAAGAGGCAGAGGAGCTAGGGGTGGACGTGGCCCCGGCCCTCGCCGTGAACCGGCGGATCATCAAGGAGGGAGTGCCCACCAAGGAAGAGATTCTCGACATGATCGAACGGGCGCGCCCGATCAACCTTGGAATCATCGTCACCAAAGCCCCAATTGGCAGCGAGGACGCCGAGAACGCACTGGAGGCCGGTCGGCAAGCCCTGCTCGCGGGCGACACGGTAGGCCTTTTCCTGCTGAGCGACGGTGTTTGGTTAGCTAAACGTGGCAAAGCCGATGCCTTGGAGGCCAAGCTAGCGGAGTTCATCACGCTGGGAGGTAAAGTCGTCGCCAGCGGTCAGCACCTAAGAGCGGTGGGGCTAGGGGCAGACCGCCTTGTCGAGAAGGTAGACATAGCCGACGATGGACTCGGACGACTGGTGGACCTCGTCATGGACGAATGGGACAAGACGATCATTTTGTGAGGTGAAAATATGGCCAAGACGCTAACGATTCTACTAAACCGGGGTCCTTTCGTCTCCGAGTATGCCGATCTCGCTGTCAAGGTCGCCCTAAAGGCGCGGGAGAAGGGCCACGACGTCAACCTCTACTGCTACGTGGACGGCGTTTGGGCTCCCCACGTGAAGGCGGAGAAACCATACGAGAACGTCGGCAGGCTACTACGGGAAGCGCTGCATAAAGGCGTAGAAGTGAAAGTCTGCGCCCGCTGCGCCGATGCCCGGGATGTAACAGAACAAGACACCATCGAAGGCATCCCGCAAGTCGGTCTTTTCGACTTCATAGACTGGATGAAGCGCTCGGACAAAGTGCTGACCTTCACAGGATGAAAGGAAAGAAGAATGGCTGAGGATATCAATA
>JAUSEJ010001045.1 GCA_030650265.1 Dehalococcoidia bacterium
ATTTCTCACCCCGATAGGCCTTGACCATGAGCACTATCCACAGGATGAACGCCACAACCCTGATAATCCAGTTGAGTACTCCGCCAAGGACAGGGATGAAGCCCAAGACAAACATCGCCACTGTTATTGTCCCAAAAACGACAATGGACTGCACGGCATGGAATCGTACATATTTATCTTTCGGCTCCAGGAGGAGGAATATCAGTCCGGTCACCCACCCCAACACATAGCATAGTAGTCCGGCCACGTTTGGCTGCAGGCCGCTGCTTGTCTTGTCTTTTGATTCACTCAATGCTGTACCTCCCAAAATATTGGATGATGACACTCTAACGGCAGAACCATCGAAGATCAACGTCCTTCCTTCAATAGTAACACCCCAATCGCTCGGACCATCGGTGTCAACCACCGGCTCGGCATCAGGCAACTGCCAAGATGACATCTGGTGGGCCGAGCAAGGATGCCCGCGAAAGAAAAGAGCGGGGTGACTTCCACCATGGCCGCCGGAGTGATACTATTGCCTGGGCCAGAAGGACTCCCCTGCGGAATTGGCGTCGCCCCGAGAGGAAAGCATAGACGTTCTGTCGGAGGTAGACATTGAAAAGGAGTACCTGTTTGTCAGTTGATAAGGTAGCTGTAATCGGTGGCGGACTGATGGGCAGCGGCATTGCCCAGGTAGGGGCCACAGCGGGTCAGGATATATGCCTCATCGACGTCTCGGAGAGCATATTGCAGGGAGCTGTGGCCAAGATCAAGTCTAGCCTGGATAGACTTTACGAAAAGGGGGCGGTAAAAGAGAGATCCGGTGCCATCCTGAAGAGAATCAGGACGAGTACCGACGTGGCTGAAGGCGTAAGCGGAGCCGATTTTGTCATCGAGGCGATCTTTGAAGATATCGATCTCAAAAGGCAGATTGCCGGCTCCGTTGACTCCCATGCGCCGAAGCATGCCATTCTGGCCACGAATACCAGCGGCCTGTCGATAGCCGTGATCGCCGAAGCTACTGGGAGACCGGAAAGGGTTATCGGCACGCATTGGTCCAACCCACCACAAATCATGAGATTCGTCGAACTCATTAAAAGCAACTACACTGACGACAGAACGCTGCAATGCACTCTTGAGCTATGCAAAACATACCAGAAAGAGGCGGTAGTAGCTCGAAGAGACATCTGGTTTTTCATGGCGGTGAGGGCGCGCTGCGGGTTGAGCCTCGAGGCGTGTCTAATGTACCTGAACGGAGAAGCCGGTATCAGCGAGATAGACTCAACTTGCAGGTACAAGCTGGGTATGCCCCTGGGAGTGTTTGAAACCATGGACTTCTCCGGCTTCGCAGACATAGTAACCAGAGGCCTGAAGTCCACGGACAAGATCCTGAAAATCTATCCTGGTTTTGAACCTTGGCCGACATTTCTCGCTGCCTTCAGGCACGTAGGCAAAGAATTATTCCAACCTATGGCCGACAGGCAACTGTTCGGGGTAAAAACCGGCAAAGGTTTTTATTCTTACCCCGCAGGGAAATACGTCAAGCCCTTCATAACGAAGGAATCGAGACTGGACCCGATCCAGCTTATGGCCCCGGCTCTAAACGTAGCCGCCTGGTGCGTAACCAACGGTGTAGGTTCTATCTCTGACATCGACAAGTCCATGAAGCTTGCATTTGGCTGGCCCAAAGGAATGTTCGACTACGTTGATGATTTGGGCATTGGCAATATTGTAGATGTTCTGAAAGCAAAACAAGCGAAAGCCCCTCAGCCGCTTAAGAGCTTCTATGAGGTAGACCCGCTGCTCGATGACTGGCACCGCTCCTGAGTCTACTGAGTACAGGCGACAGGCCATTCTATCAGGCATTGAAGTCCCTGTCTTCGAGAGCGAAGTGGATCGGAGACTACGCAGGGTCACTTCCCAGGTAGATATTCGCCTTCCCACCTTTGGTGTTGGCATCCCCACGGTGCTATAATCGGCGCAGTGTCACCTTTTTCTTCTGCTATGCAACATGCTCTTTCCATATCTGTCATCGGGGCCAGTCGCTGCTCGCCCGATGAGGCTGTGCTTGCCGAAGAGGTGGGCCGACAATTGGCCCGCAACGGCGTGATCCTCATCTGCGGCGGCCTGACCGGCGTGGTGGAAGCTGCCTGTAAAGGCGCATCGGACGCAGGCGGCACGACCATAGGAATACTGCCCGGCGATAGCGCAGCCGACGCCAATCCGTACGTGAAGATACCCATCGTCACCAGCATCGGATATTCGCGAAACGTCATCGTGGTGAAGTCCGCCCATGCGGTCATCGCCATCGGCGGCGCCTACGGGACACTGTCCGAGATCGCCTACGCGCTTCAATCGGGCATACCCGTCGTCGGACTGAACACCTGGGCACTGTCACGTCCTTTGTCAACCTCAGGGCAGACCGAAGAGGACACATCGATACTGCGCGCATCGACCGCCTCCGACGCGGTGGAACTGGCGTTGTCGCTGGCAAGGGCGAGGCTCGAAGAGACCAAATAGGAGTGCTTGATGTCACACATACATAAGGTAGAGGCACGGCAGATACTGGACTCACGTGGCAATCCGACCATCGAAGTAGAAATCACTCTGGAAAGCGGAGTCGTCGGTACCGCCGCCGTGCCCTCCGGAGCCAGCACCGGCGAATACGAGGCCATGGAACTGCGCGACGGAGACGAGTCCCGATACAAGGGCAAGGGCGTGCTCAAGGCCGTCAAGAACGTGAACGAGACGCTGGGCCCGAACATCATAGAAATGTCCGCGCTCGACCAGCAGGCCATCGACTGGACCATGAAAGAACTGGACGGCACCGACAATAAGTCCAACCTTGGCGCCAACGCCATACTCGGCGTCTCACTGGCCGTGGCCCATGCCGCCGCGAACTACCAGTGCATGCCTCTTTACCGCTACTTGGGCGGCGTGCGTGAGTTCACCCTGCCCGTGCCGTTTATGAACATACTGAACGGCGGCAGACACGCCGAGGGCTCGACCGATTTTCAGGAGTTCATGGTGGCCCCGGTCAAAGCGGATAGCTTCGATCAAGCGCTGCGCATGGGCGCTGAGGTCTACCAATCGCTTAAGAAAGTGCTCACGGCCAAAGGGATGAATGCGAACGTCGGCGATGAGGGCGGGTTCGCCCCCCAGCTTTCGGCCAACAGCCAGGCAGTGGATCTGATACTTACGGCGATCGAGAAGGCAGGCTACAAACCAGGCATCGACTGCTTCATCGCGCTGGATCCCGCTGCCAGCGAGTTGTACAAAGACGGCAGGTACATTCTGGCCAGGGAGGGCCGCAGCCTGTCCAGTTCCGAAATGGTGGATTTCTATGCAGATTGGACTTCGAAGTACCCCATCATAAGCATCGAAGACGGACTGGCCCAGGACGACTGGGAAGGCTGGAAACTGCTGACCGCCAGGCTGGGCAAAAAGGTCCAGTTGGTGGGCGACGACCTGTATGTGACGAACGTCAAACGCATCACCAGGGGAATCACCGAGAATGCGTCTAACTCCGTGCTGATAAAGCCTAACCAGATAGGTACGCTAAGCGAAACGGTAGCGGCCATCAACGCGGCTCAGCGGGCGGGCTGGACGGCCATGATAAGCCATCGCTCGGGCGAGACTGAGGATGTGACAATCGCCGACCTCGCCGTCGGTCTGAGCACAGGCATGATTAAGGCCGGCGCGCCCTGCCGTTCCGAGCGCACAGCAAAATACAACCGCCTGCTCCGCATAGAGTCCGAACAGGGCCGGCACGCCTCGTTCCCTGGGATAAAGGCCTTCTCAAATCTGGCAGAGAAGCCCGTGGCGAAAGCCCAACGGACCAACGCGAAAGCTCAAACGTCAAAGGGCAAGAAGACAGCCGCAAAATAGGACTGACGCTAATGCAAATCTTACCGGGAGTACACCTTTTCAATGTGCCTTTAGTGTCGAATTCGGCTCCGTCTGAAGGCATAAACGTCTATCTGCTGGAA
>JAUSEJ010001046.1 GCA_030650265.1 Dehalococcoidia bacterium
AGCGAAATAAAGCGAGACTTGCGAAGGTTCTGCGAAGGTTTATTGTACATAAGCGCAACACTATGCTATTCTATGATGGTTGCATTGAGGCTGGTGTCAGCATTGATATTTGTGTTGGCCTCCCGCATCTTGCCCGTGAAAGGCGTTCATCGTATATGATAAACAAGACGGCGAATGACCGTTCAAGCGAAGAAGCGGGCGATGTATTATTCAGCAGGCTTGCCATATCCATCATTGCCCTGGTCTGGAACGTCAAAGGTGGGATGGCTGCCTGGAAGGGACAACTGGAGAAATAAGCTGGAGGAAGAATACTTGGACACCTACTACGACCCGAAGGACCTCGCCCATTTTTCCAAGGTGGGCGATCATCGCGGTGACCTGTTCGAAGCCTTCATGAAATGGTACTCTTCCGTCTTCGTCGACGGCGCCCTGGAACGCCGGGAGAAGTGCCTTATCGCTCTCGCCGTGGCCCATGCCGTCCAGTGTCCGTACTGTATCGACGCTTATACGCAGGAAAGTCTGGAAGCAGGGTCCAATATGGAGCAGATAACCGAGGCAATCCATGTTGCCGCGGCCATTCGCGGTGGAGCATCCCTGGTTCATGGCGTTCAGGCACGCAAAGTCGCCGATCGCTTGAGCCTGTAGAGGCCCATAATGAACGATTTCGACCTCAAACTGCGCGAAAGCGGAGATTGGCCGCTGCGGTCCGACGGCCTCGACACCCTCCAGCTCAACCTTGGTCGGCACTGCAATCAGACTTGCTTGCACTGCCACGTCGAAGCGGGCCCGACTCGAACGGAATCGATGGCCCGCCAGGACGTAGAGGAGGCGCTGGCTGTTCTCAAACACTCGCCCATCGGCACTCTTGACCTTACTGGTGGCGCGCCGGAGCTTCACCCTGACTTCGAATACCTGGTCGACGAGGCCCGGACCCTGGGACGCCGGGTTGTTGACCGCTGCAATCTTACGGTTCTCTTGGAGCCAGGCCAGGAACATCTGATATCGTTCCTATGCGATCATCAGGTTACCATAGTCGCCTCTCTTCCCTACTTCCTCGCCGACAACGTCGACCGCCAGCGGGGGGTGGGCGTTTTCGCCAGGAGCATCCATGTATTGCGTTTGCTTAACGCTATTGGCTATGGCGTCGAGGGGAGCGGGCTACAGCTAGACATTATGTTTAATTCGGGCGGGGCCTTTCTTCCCGGCTCCCAGGCCAGTCTGGAGCGGCAGTTCCGCGCCGAACTGGGGCGCCGTCATAGCGTCGTCTTCTCCCGTCTCCTGACGCTGACCAACATGCCCATGGGCCGCTTCGGGAGTTTCCTCCGCCGCTCGGGCAACGAGGAGATCTATTGGCGGAAGCTGCGGTCGAGCTTCAACCCGGCGACGGTGCCCAATTTGATGTGTCGCCGCCTCTTGAGCGTCGGCAGAGATGGCCGGCTTCACGATTGTGACTTCAATCAGATGGTTGACCTGACAATAAAGGCGGATTTGCCCCAGACTGTAAGGGGCTTCGACTACGACGAGTTGGCCAGGCGCGCCATCGTCACCGCCGAGCATTGCTTCGGCTGCACCGCCGGCAGTGGCTCGAGTTGCGGCGGCGCGTTAGCGTAGCGATTGGATTTCAATCCTTCCAAAAATCACACCTGGACGTTGAGGCTTTAGCCGGTTAGGCTGTATGAACCTGGTAGTTGGACGGGCCTAACCGGCTAAAGCCTCGACGTCCTAAAGTCATTCCGCGATGACTGCGGACATCGGTTAAGAAATGACCCTCCACCCCATGGTCGCTGGCTCCATTCGTTCCGGCGTTGTATAATCGCCAGTAAGCATTCATGATCTGGAGGTCTGATTGAAGATACTTGCCATAGAGACCTCTTGCGATGAGACGGCGGCGGCGGTGGTCGAGGACGGTCGCCTGATTCTATCCAGTATAATCGCTTCGCAGGTAGACATCCACGCCAGGTATGGTGGAGTGGTGCCCGAAGTGGCATCGCGACAGCATATGCTCTCCATTATCCCCGTTATCGCGGGGGCCATGCAGGAGGCAGAGGTCGATTGGGCTGATATCGCCGCCATTGGCGTCACGCGCGGGCCAGGCCTTGCCGGGTCCTTGCTTGTCGGCGTGAACGCCGCCAAGGCCCTTGCCCTTGCCAAGAACTTGCCCCTCGTAGGGGTGAACCATTTGGAGGGGCATATCTACGCTAACTGGCTCATAGACAATGGCTCAGACAAGAGCAAAGCTGAGTTACTGGCCGAACACCCGGAGCCTTTGTTTCCACTGATCTGCCTGATCGTTAGCGGTGGGCACAGCGATTTGATCCTGATGAGAGGGCATCTCGATTACCAACTTCTCGGCAGCACGCGAGACGACGCCGCCGGTGAGGCCTTCGACAAGGTTGGGCGTCTCTTGGACCTCGGCTATCCCGGTGGCCCGGCCATCCAACGCGTGGCCGCCGCTGGCGACAACAAGGCTTATAAGTTGCCCAGAGCCTGGCTAAAGGACACCCTGGACTTCAGTTTCAGCGGGTTGAAGACGGCGGTACTGAGAATTGTCGAGGAAGCCGGCCGGGGTCAAGAGGCCGGCAGGACGGTCGCCGCCAGGCAAGACCTCGACGTGGCCGGTCTGGCAGCGGCCTTTCAAGAGGCCGTAGTCGACGTTCTCGCCACCAAGACCATCGCGGCTGCCAGAAAGTACAAAGTCCGTCAGATCATGCTGGCCGGAGGAGTGGCGGCCAATCGTGCCTTGCGAGAAAGGGTAATAGCCGAATCGCCGCTTCCCGTTCATGTTCCCCGACCCATCCTCTGCACGGACAACGCCGCCATGATCGCCAGCGCCGCCTTTCAGCGATTGCGCTCCGGCAAGACCGACAGCCTCGACATGGACGTTGTCGCCAATCTGCGCCTCACTTGATTTAAGTTGGGCTGTCTTCCCGTCGCAAAGACAATTACCATAGATATGTGGGCGCGCATGCACGGTCCAGTTGAGGGCGCAATCATTTGGAGGCCGGCGATGGGCGGTTTCTTTGACACAACATCAGGAAAGGAGCAGGTAGTCAGAGGTGAGCGAGAAACGGGGGCACAAGTTGAACCTACGTCGCCTGACTTTCCCCGTCCTTTGTTGGAATAGCTGAGGCATACGCGTTGGCGGCCTCCTGCGACAAGTCTTTGCCCTCCGCTCGCAGAAGCGCCGAGGTCTCTGACCCAATCGCTTGTACAGCCAGCCCTAGCGTGCGGTCCACTCGGCTCTGCTCCTCGGGCGATAGGGCCGAATTCACCGTTTCGCGCAGACCAATGGCATAGCCGGCCAAACGCAGGGCCACCTCGGGCTGGCCCATTACGGCAGCCAGTCCGGCGAAATCCTCAAATAGGTAAGCGATAGAGGTGCGATCACCGAGCTAAAGGCTAAGGGTCAGGCTCTCCTCCAACCAGGCGCGGGCTTCTCCGTAGGCGCCATGATCCATGGCTAGGTCTGCGAGGCTGTTAAGTGACCTGGCGATGCGCACTCTGTCTCCCAACTGGCGCCCGACCTCCAGGCTCTCGTGTAGAAGGCCCATCGCTCCGGCGTAGTCGCCAAGGTCGCTTAGCACACAGCCCTGATTGTTGAGAAGATAGCCGAGAACCCACTTGTCGCCAATTTCCCGGAATAGGTTCAGGCATTCGTCGTTCATCTTTCTCGCTTTCTCCAGTTCCCTCTGATGGCGGGCAACAATGCCGAGGTTGTTCAGCAGGATGCCAATGCCCGGCTTGTTTTCCAGTTCCCGTTGCATTGCGAGCCCCTCGGCAAATAGGGAGCCCGCGGCGTTGTAGTCGCCCTGAAGTGAGGCCACGGTGCCCGAACCCTTCAGAGCCTGGGCCTTCGCCGCCAGTCGCTCGCGCGGGTCCACTACCGAATCAGCCAGCATAAGGCTTTCTTCGTAACACGACCGCGCCTCGGCGTAGAGACCCTGCATCCGGCAGATCTCGCCTATGTCGGACATAACCTGGCTGACACCCGCCGGATCTCCCGACCGGTCGAAACCCGTGCGCGCCTCTTGCATGCGTTCGTGCGCCTCAACGTAGTGCCCTCTCTTTCTTAGCAACCAACCGATGGACCGGCGGGCCATCGCTTGAGCTGCCAGATCGATCAAGGCCTCTGCCTGGCTCAGAGACTGCTGGTACTGTCGGTCCGCCTCGTCCCACTGCCCCACTAGTTCGAGCACCTGGCCCAATCGGAAGTGCACTTCCATGAGTTCTCGACCGGAGAGCAGCGGCAGCACGCGCTGGAAGTAGTCGATGGCAGAGCTATTGGCGTAGGCGGCCTGGGCGGCTTCACCAGCCAGGCGCAGATACTGGCGCCTCTTCTCCTGTATTGAACTCCGGTCAAAGTGAAAGGCTAAAAGGTCGACGAACTGCTCCAGTGTCTCTTGACAGGTGGTTTCAATGTACTGTCCGAGCTGTCCGTGGAGCACGGTTCGCGTAGCGTGGGGCTGACTTTCGTAGGCGACCTCCTGCGTGACGATGTGCTTGAAAAGGTAAGTCAGGTCCGGCTCCGGTTGTGCGAGGCTCGTAATATCAATGTCGCTCAGGCCGTCCAGGTCAGACATGACGGTACCCGGGCGGCCGAGACGGGGATAGACTCCCCAGAGCCAGTGGAAGCGAAACAGCCTGCCGATAATGCTGGCTATCTTGAGCGTCATCTTCTGACTCTCGGTAACTTGATCGATGCGGGTGAGGATCAGGCTGTGCAGACTGGCCGGCAAGTCAAGCTTCTCCAAAACCCCCGGATCCCGCGGGTCGAACTTTCGGTCGCTCAGGAAATTCAACAATTCTTCGATGTAGAACGGGTTTCCCTGGGCCCCGGCGCCCAGCGTGCGCTGCAGCTTTGACGCCACCAGCAATTCGGCCTCCTCAGCCGACAGTTCGGCGAGATTGATCTCCGTGAAACACGGCATCTGAGAGATTCCCGACAAAGGCGTTCGCCCGGCAATGCCTGTAAAGGGACGATAGGCCAGAACCACCACAACCGGCAGTTCGGAAATGGCCCGGCCCACCACCTCAACTAGATCTACGGACAGCGGGTCCAGCCAGTGGCAGTCTTCCAAAACCAGCAAGGTAGGCTGTAAGCCGACCTGCCGGCGCAGCACGTCGAACAGCAGCGACTCCAGAGAGGTCTTGCGCAACTTGGCGTCGAAGGAGCGCGTTAGCTCGTTGTCCGGGATGTGCATGCCGAGCAATACGCTCAACAATGGCAGTCGGGATATGAGGCCCGGGTCGATCATAGCCAGGCGCCCCTCGATGTGACGAAATTGCTCGTCGACGGAAGAGGCCGGATCGACCCCGAAGATGGATTGCCAGATGGGTCGCCAAACAAGGTAGGCGCTGTTGGCGCCGTAGGATTCGCATTCGCCGCCGAAGCACGTGAGCCTGTGACTTTGAGCCTGGTTAATGATTTCGGCCACCAGTCGTGACTTGCCCATGCCCGCCTCGGCGGTGACCCCGATGATCTGGCCCTGCCCGCGAAGGGCCTTCTCCAACTTCTGCTTCACCAACTCTAGCTCCCGAAGGCGTCCTACCATAGGCAAAGCAAACCGCAGCTCCTGCCGGAGAATGGTGTTACCCTGTCGCCCTTTAATGAGGCGATGGACGGTTGCCGGCTCCGCTTTGCCCTTGACCAACATCGGGGGCAAGGCTTCCCAGATGTA
Source organism: Dehalococcoidia bacterium (assembly GCA_030650265.1). The sequence continues at coordinate 5,679 of JAUSEJ010001046.1, forward strand.
GTCATCGGCTGCGGCCTTTTGCACCGCCTCACTCACCAGTATCTGCCCGATGGGGGCTGCCTGCATCAGCCGGGCTGCCATGTTGACCTCATCCCCGAGAGTTCCGTAGGTTCGTCTCGTCGACCCGCCATACGATCCTGCCAGGACGGTGCCGCCGCTTATCCCGATCTGCACGCTGTTGATGAAATCGAGTTCGGGGGGGGAGTCGCCAACTCCAGGGCTGCATTGGCGGCGCGTCTGTCATCATCCTCGTGCGCGACAGGCGCGCCGAAGGCCGCGTAAAGATAGCTCCCTTTATCTCCGAACAGCAAGACAAGAAGATTGCCCTCGTAGCGCGCTGTAACCTCCTGCACCCAGCGAACGAAGGAGTTCAGCTTGGCCGCCGCCTCAGGGTCTTCTTCGAAGTCGATGCCGCCAAAGCGCAGGAACAGGGCCACGGCGGGGTGCAATTCCGTCAGGAATTCTCCCAAGCCTGCCTCGAGTCGCTTGTGAATCGCCGGAAGAACCCAGTTACGCAACCGGTCACTTGCTTTAGACCCCGTCCGTAACTTTGGCCACGGTGCGGGGATTGCCTCGACAGGCAGTTCCTCAATGACGGTAAACCGGCAGCCATTCTCCTCGTCGGCTCGCCATTCAAGAACGCTGGTTCGCTCGTCCAAGCGGGCCAGCGTCGCTTCGTCCACTACAATCTCCCCCTGTTGGCGTGATGCTCTCCGGCCGCCATGCGGGACAGAGTGTCTCCCGCCAACACCGGGATCAACTGCACAGCCGGATCGCCCACGAGGAAGCGTCGTGCCGGGCCGCTAGCTACCGAAACTTTGACTGCCAGGGAAGCGGCCTCGTGATTGGGGATTGGAATCACTGCAAACTGGCGCATGGCCTCTTGGATTCTCAGGGCACAGGTCGTGGCGCGGCGCGCCGCATTGGTGGCGCTATCTGGTGGTAAGTCTTCGGCGAACCAGCAAGTTATCGCGTCGCCGGCAAAGCTAGCGACGCGCCACCATAGCGGTTCACTTCGGCGATGAGGGCATCGAAGACCTGGTTGAGATGATGGGTCAACTGTTCTGCCCCGCGTCGCTGGCCGAGGGCAGAAGTCAGGGTCTCGGTTAGGGGCGTGAACCCCGAGATGTCGGCGAACAGGGCGGCGCCGCTGGTTCGCTCCGCCAGCACCTCGCCAGAGGCGATCCTCTGACGCCAGTCCTCGGGCACGTAAACTTGCGCCGCTCTTGCCAGAGCAACGCGTCCTGTCGTCTTCCCTGTCGTCGTCATCTGACTCTAACCTCGATTCCAGTGGGTCTCCAAAGTAGCATCCGTAACGCCAATGCTCGCAAGGAGGGCCTGCCTGATCACAGTAGCGATAGTATACTACTTGGCCGACACAGTTGATCAATTAGTTCGCCAGGTTCCGAGCAAGATTCCCTGTTCGTCGATATCAATTCGGCCGGTCTGTCACGCAAGGTCTCCCTACAGGGGCAAATGCTCTAAGACACCCCCTTGTGCCAGTGAGAATCGAGTTTGACCAGACTGGCAACCGGGCCTTGTCCGTTTGGATCAGGAACGCGTGCTTCGGGTGTATACTCAAAACCATTGTCGTCAGACAGCGAGAGCCAAAATCTGCTGCTGGGACTCACGGATTAGGCTATAATGACCAGAGACATTTTGACTAGAGGAGGTACACTGTGAAAGTAGATCCCCGCGAAGTGACCGCCAGGGAATGTTATAAGTTACTCATCGGCAGCATCGTACCCCGCCCCATCGCCTGGGTTTCGACTGTGGGTGAGAATGGCGTCTTCAACGTGGCGCCCTTCAGCTTCTTCACTTCTGTCTGCACCTATCCCCCAACTGTCTGCTTCACGGCCATCCGGCGGGCAGGGGAGAAGAAGGACACCGTGAGAAACATCGAGTTCACCGGTGATTTTGTGGTCAACCTGGTAACCGAGGAGTTGGCCGAGGCGATGAACATCTCCTGCGGCGACTACCCGCCTGAGGTCGATGAGTTTCAGGTCGCGAAGCTAACAGCGGTACCCGGCGACAAGGTCAGGTCGCCAAGAGTAGCGGAATCTCCCATCAGCCTTGAGTGCAAACTTGTACAGAT
>JAUSEJ010001050.1 GCA_030650265.1 Dehalococcoidia bacterium
AACGGACTGGACTTGGAGAGGGGGAGCATATGAATAACCAGGACGATCAGCCTGCAACCACGGAAGACAGCGGAACTGCAGCAGGGGCTGGGCCTCTCGATTGTGACCCCGGCACGGGCCATTGCCGCTCAACCGCTGGCAGCCCTGGGGACATCGAAATGAAACAAGGGCGGGGAGCCGAGATCGAGATCGACTACTTTACGGACCCGTTATGCTCGTGGTGCTGGGCTACCGAGCCAAAGCTCAAGCGTCTAGTGGAGGAGTACGGTGACCAACTGCGCATCGAATACAAGATGGGCGGGCTGCTGGAGAGTTGGAGCGTCTTCTACGACGCACTCAACGACATCGGCAAGCCGGCGCAGGTGGCGCCCCATTGGGCTGACGTGTCCCAGCGTTCGGGGATGCCTATCGATGAGAAGTTGTGGATCGAAGACCCGCCGGATTCGACCTATCCGGCCAGCATTGCCGTGAAGGCCGCCCAGCGCCAGGGTGAAGTCGTCGGCGAGCGCTACTTGCGCCGGGTGCGGGAGATGGCCTTGACCGAGTGCCGGAACATCGAGCGACGCGAGGTGCTGGTGCAGGCGGCGCAGGACGTGGGACTTGACATGGTCCGTTTCAAGTCAGATCTTTCGGATCCGTCCACTGAGCAGGCCTTTCGCGACGACATGACGGAGGCGAGAAGCCTGGGCATATCAGGATTCCCGACCTTAGTCTTCCGCGGCCGGAATGGGCATGCCTTGGTGGTTGGAGGCTACCAGCCGTACGAGGTCTACGAACGGGTGATTCTTCAACTTGCTGGCAAACTTGTCCAACACCAGCCGACCGACATCGCTGCCTTCGTGGAGAAGTACGGCCATGTCGCTACCCAGGAGGTCGAAACGGTCTTTAGCCTGTCCCGCCAACAGGCTGAGCTACGGCTCGCAACTCTAGCGGCTCAGGGGAAAGCGCGGCGCGTGGCGATAGCAAACGGCAACTTCTGGGAGCCGGCCTGACCTGCTTAGCGAAGCATCAGAGGACTGACAAGCCAGAAATTGGGCGAATAGTGTAGTCACCGCGGTGGCCCGCCGATTTGGCTACGACATAATGACAATATGACGATAGCCTGACTGTCACCCTGAGTGCAGCGAAGGGTCCGTAGCACGCGGAACGGATTCCTCGCTAATCTGCGGAAGGACTCAGACAAAAGGATGTCGATGGGGCCTACTATTGTGATGAGCGAAGGGCCTCGATTTGGCGTGGTCTGACAGATTAACGCAAGGTCAAGATCACGGTAGCTGGAATCATAGATACCGGAACCCCCTAGGCTTAGGCACCTGAGTTTACTGGCTTCTGACGGCGTCTTGTGACCAAACATAGTATACTAAGGCGCTGTCAGACAATAACTTGAGCAAAAGGTCGATTTACTGTATAATAGTTGTATGGACAGGATGGAGTCAATCACAGCGAAGTTTGAGAAGTTGCGCCCCTATCTCGACGAACGGCGGCGGCGATTGTGGGCAG
>JAUSEJ010001077.1 GCA_030650265.1 Dehalococcoidia bacterium
CTCTGGTATCTCCGCTGGGGCAAGAAGACCTACGCTAATTTTCGTCCCGTCAAGTGGTCCAAGGGCATGAAGAGCCCCTTGAAGAGTCCGGAGGGGATCGATTTCGTTGTCGCCCGGGAGAATCTGGAGGGCCTTTATCCGGCACGGGAAGGCGACATTAAGGAGTTGGCTTCCCTGAATCTCGTGGACCGGACAGGTAGATCACTAATTGATTTATCGGCAAAGGGAAAGTACGCTATCAGGATCATCACCGAGGAGAATACGCGCAATATCGCTACGTCCGCCTGCGAGCTGGCCATGAAACGCAGGGCGAGGGGCGGCAAGGGCAAAGTTACGGTCGCCTGCAAATACAATCTCCTTGTGCAATCCGACGGGCTGTTCCGGCAGATCGTGGCGGAAACGGTGGAAGGGTATCCCGAGCTGACCTATGACCAGTACATCATCGATAATTTCGCCCAGCAGTTAGTGATCAATCCCCACCAGTTTGACGTCGTGGTCTTGCCCAACGAGCACGGGGACGTCATGGCCGATGGGGCGGCTGGCTTGGCAGGAGGACTGGGACTGGCCGCCAGCGCCTGCATTGGCGACGATTACGCCTATTTCGAGCCGGTTCACGGCACGGCCCCCGACATCATGGGAAAGAACATCATCAACCCCACGGCGATGCTTCTCACATCAAAGTGGATGCTGGATTATCTGGGATTCGAAGAGGCGGCAGAAAGGTTGGAGAACGCGGTCTACGACATCTACGCCGAAGGCAAGCCCCTAACTCCCGATCAGGGCGGCAGCGCCACCACGACGGAGTTCTGCGAGGCAGTAAAAGCCAGACTGGGCTAGGGTTTGGAGTGCGGTCCTTCAGCGGAAGGACGCCTTCGAAAGCGGTGGGTCGACTTGGTCGGGGAGAGAAGAGCAAAGTTTGGAGTGCAGTAGATCTGCCGGCGAATCTCCGGTTCAGCCGCCGCCGGCGCCGCAGCCACAACTGAAGTTGGAGATGCTTTCAAAGGGATCGTCCACGATCCAGCGTTGGGTGACGTCCCGGGACTCGCAGCGCGGGCATTCGCGGTCAGTATCCTCCAGTTCGTCCCAGGCATAGCGCTGGAAGGGACTATTACAGGCGTTGCAGAGAAAGTTGTAGAGTCTCATGTCTTTTGACTCCGACAGCGAAGCGCCCGCTGAATGTTTACCGGCTGCTCGCAAGGTGTGCTCCGATCTTCATTATATCATTTTGATTCAGTGACTGGAAGTCGCCCTCGGCAAATAGCCGATTGGTTGCAGGCGAGCGTTATAGGTGCAAGAGTGTAAGCAGCGGCCGTTGGCATCCAGTTCAGCTAGCAAAGATATTGGAGGAGAAAATGGCAGGGATTGCCCACATCGGCATTGGCTTTGCAGCCAGGGGCGTGGTGCCAAAAGCGCCGGTGGTCCTGTTAGTGGTGGCTGCCGAGGCGATCGATATTCTTTGGGGAGGTTTCTTTCTCGCCGGTATGGATAACCTCGAGTTTTCTCCCTGGTCTCATGGCCTCTTCATGCCTGTTGTCTGGTCACTGCTGGCCGCAGTATTGGC
>JAUSEJ010001085.1 GCA_030650265.1 Dehalococcoidia bacterium
GTCTGGGCAGAAGAGACAGTGAACCTCTCGTCCGTGGCTGGCCGGAAGGCGCTGGTCCGCTTCGAGTATGTCACGGATGAGGCTGTGAATCTGGACGGCTTCGCCCTGGATGACATCTCTATCCCGGAGATCGGCTTCTACGACGACGCCGAGCAGGACCAACTCTGGGAAGCGGTTGGATTCTTTCGTACCACCAATTCTCTTCGAGAGAGGTTCTCTGTTCAGGTCATAAAGGAGGGCGCCGGAGTTGTGGTGGAGGACGTGCCCGTCGACCAGGACGGCCATGCCAGCCTGTCGCTAACGGGGCTGGGTACAGACATCCGGAAAGCCTCCCTGGTCATCTCCGCCCTGACGCCCGTCACAACGCAGCCTGCCACCTATCGGCTCAGCATATCCCAGCCAGCCCCGTAGCCCAATTCCCGCAGTTACACGATTGGAAGGGGGTTCTTCCAACCGTAAAGTTGATACTACATTTATTGCAATTTCGCCATTCTGGGTCCTCTTCCGTTCGGGCAACCTCGCCGCAGGCGCATAAGCCTCACGGTTCTGGCCAACCCACCCGCTCCCGTGTCACACCGGCCACCCCAATGTAGCAGAGCACGGAAGTTACACCTGTCATTCCGGCGAAGGCCGGAATCCAGGGGCGATCTCATCGGACAAATCTCTCCATTGTGGATTGGTCTCCTCGATCAACCTTAACTTCCACTCCCTCTGCCATTCCTTCAACTGCTTCTCGCGTCGAAGGGCCGATTCCAGGCTATCGCACCTCTCGTAGTAAACGAGCATGTGCGCTCCGTACTTCTCCGTGAAGCCCTTAGAGAGATCGTTCTTGTGCTCGCAGACCCGCCCGATAAGGTTGCTGGTAACGCCGACTTAGAGTGTCCCATTGCGTCTGCTGGCTTATATGTAGATATAGTATGGCATAAGCGTCGGCTTTATGGATTCCGGCCTTCGCCGGAATGACAGGGTTGTATTCGGTGAACGACAGGGGTGAATTCAGTGGATGACAGCATAGCCAGATTATAGCCGGGTTTGACCAACCCGGTCTTGGTACTACATCGGCTTTCGCGTCTGAATTACGTTTGGAGGCATCCCCGGCCACCGGCTCCCTGAACGTGCAAGAAACTCGTCCTAACCTCAAACTGCGGAAGTTGGGCTAAAGACGTTACAGATCTTGTCTCGCAGCGTCGCCCCGGGCTA
>JAUSEJ010001095.1 GCA_030650265.1 Dehalococcoidia bacterium
GCTGGTTATCATGCTGGCCGTAGTGCTTCACCAGTGCGGGCTCAGGGCGGAGAACCATAGTTGAGCCATCGAGCAGGGCCACGAGGTGTCCCAGCTGTGGGCGGCTGAATTATTTGTAGGGAAAGTAGAGGATCCTGGCAGGATTGATTGCCGGAGAGGGAGGATCTGGGATACCGCCGATAGCTTTGTAGGAAGTATGGTTAGGGCATAGGTATCGGTCTGATGTGTGATCGGATGGTATGGGGATGAGAGGCCAGGGTATCAGTCAGTAGACGATTGGTGTTAGCATAGGGGCCATCAACCAAGAAAGGAGATGGGCCTAAAGCGCACCAGCTGTGACGAGCAATCCGCCTTAAGCCCCATCAACCGTGTGATCATTGTCGCAGATTTCGGCCAGGATGTCCAGCATTATCAAAGCGAGTTTTCCCATCTCACGTTTCCTCCGCCTCGAGATTGTCCCCATTGCGCCGCAACAAGACCTCTTGTAGGCCATGGCAGTTATCAACGGACCGCTTGTGACGAAAAGAAACTTCTCGTTATCCGCGTCAAGCGTTTTTTCTGCACGCTTTGCCGACACACCGTCTCTCTACTGCCTTCTTTCTGTCTTCCCTACCGCCACTATCTTGCCTCGGTCATTCAGACCGTTCTCTCCTTGCGCTTTCAGGCGCAATCTTCTTGGCAGGCCATTTGCCAGCGTTTCTTGCCTTCGGAAGTGCCCGCCTTGAGCAGTTGTCGGGAGTGGACAGGTAGGTTTGCCAGAGCCAGTGATGTATACCTCACGGCCTTGGTCCACCGGCTTGCCACTTGGCAGTTGGCGCCGGGGAAGTTAGAAATGGCGCTAGCCGACATTTCCGGCTTTCCGAAGGGGCCTTGCCAACTGATAGCTGCTGTACCTCACCTGGTGGCATGGCTAGTCAACAGCGGCCTGACGATGTTCGATGGTGCGGGTGCTGGCCCGGCCAGAGTGCTGGGTACCTCGGTGCGGTGGCTTTCGACCCTCTGGCAGTGGGGGCACGTGGCCAAGTTAGGACGAGTGGTATGAGACCAACATACTTTCGGCAATAGGCAAGAGTTCTCCCAGCCCGTAGCATCTGTCTTGACTGTTACCACGAGGTAGAAAAGTCAGAATCAGACAGGAGGAAGAACTTGAAAGCCAAAGTGCAGAGCGCCTTGCCGCCAGAAGAAGAGAGACGAACGGAGATCGCTCTTTTTCGCTATAGCCTCATTGTCCCTTTGTTGCATCGCCCTCTTGAACGGGGTGAAATCGCCGCCTACCTCAGCTCCTGCGCCAGCCTCACTCACCAGATTCCCTACTCGAAACGCAACACCATTGACCCCGATACGATTTGGCGCTATCTCGCCCGATACCGCAAGGGAGGCTTCGAGGCTCTAAAGCCACAAGGGAGAGCCGATGCTGGCAAGCCCAGACGTGTCCCCGAAGAAGTTATCCAGAAGGCAATTGCTTTGCGGGAGGAGGTGCCCTCTCGGAGCGCTAACACCATCGTCCAAATTCTCCGGCGGGACCCCGAGCTACCCACCGGCCTCCGATTGGTTCCCCACACCCTGAGCGGCATTCTCCACAAACGGGGTAAATCTCGGGAGGCGTTAGTCGGGCAGAGCAAGGCTTTCAAGCGATTTGAACGTGAACATGCCAATTCCCTCTGGCAGGGTGACATGCTGGTGGGGCCATATCTCCCCGATGTCGAGAGGCCCGGCAAGTACCGCCGCACGGCTTTGTTCTGCTTTATCGACGATTACTCCCGTCTCATACCCTACGGCGAGTTCTTCTTCGAGGAGTCGCTGCCAAGGCTGGAGAGAGCGCTCAAAGTGTCAATTCTTAGACGGGGGATTCCCAAGAGCCTCTTCGTTGACAACGGGAAAGTGTACGTTTCCACCCAGTTAGCGGCTGTCTGCGCTACTCTCGGGATTCGCCAGATTCATTCTACGCCCTACGTTCCCAACACAAGGGGCAAGATCGAAAGATTCTTCGGCACCCTAAGAAGCCAGTTCCTGACCGAGGTGGAAGCCGCCGGCATCGCCACTCTCGAAGACCTCAACACCTCGTTTCAAGCCTGGGTGGAGGTGATCTACCATCAAACGGTACATTCCGAGACCGAGCAGGCCCCTCTACTGAGGTTCCAGGCGAGCATAACCCAGACCGAGGTGAAATGGGCTGACCCTATCCAACTGCGGCAGGCTTTCCTCTGGCGGGAGAGGCGGTCAGTGACCAGAACGGCCACCATTTCATTGCAGGGCAACAGATATGGTGTCGACCCTCTCTTAGCGGGACAGCGGGTGGAGTTGCGCTTTGACCCCTTCGACCTTGCCGAGTTAGAGGTTTGGCGAGACGGACGATTTGTCGCTCAGGCCCAGGTGCAGAAAATGGAGCGAGATAGACATATCAGCTTGGATCGGCTTCTGTCGCCACCGCAAGAGGCCCAGAAGCCCCACGTAGATTTCCTTGCCGCCTTGCGTGCCGAGCATCAGGCCGTGTTAGCGGGAGAGCTTGAGGCCATTAGTTTTGCCCGGGCACTACAGCGGCAACTGGGAATCAGCCGAGAGAAAGGAGAGTAAGAGATGTTTCAGGA
>JAUSEJ010001097.1 GCA_030650265.1 Dehalococcoidia bacterium
ATTTCGGGGGTTATGATCAGTACGACCATGGTACCTACTGGCATCTCTGGCTCCCGAATATTTTCGCTCACCGGGACCTCTCACGTAGCTGTGGCAACACCCACACCGATCCAGGTGACTACGCCTACAACCGAATTCCGCAGTTCCGAGCGGACACCTGGAGCCGTTATCAGACCTACGGGGAACAGTGGGTAAGCAACAATACTCCGCAGCGTATGCTCGCCGGCTCGTCGGCCTCCGTCGCAGTAACGGTGAAGAACACTGGACGGAATTCATGGGTGGATACGAGTAATTTCCGTCTGGGCTATAGATGGTACGCGCAGAACGGCTCGGAGGTGTTGCAGGCGGGCGGGGGCAATCAACGGGCGCAGCTTCCCTCCAACGTTGCCATGGGCCAGACCGTGACCATAAACGCCCAGATCACTTCGCCTGCCGATGCAGGAACCTACACTTTGCAGTGGGACATGGTCCAGGATGGCGTCACCTGGTTCGTCGACCAGGGGAGCTTGCCACTCAACGTGACCGTGGTGGTGGACGTCCCCACCTACATCGCCTCATTTGTGGGACAGAGCGGCATGGTCACTTTCTTCCCGGGCGACCAGGGGGATGCATGGTTCGATCTGCGGAACACGGGCACCGCTACCTGGACTCGCTCCGGGCAGTACCCCGTCAGGTTGGGGACGGCAAATCCCCAGGACCGGGCCAGCGCCGTCGCGACGGCCGGCGCCTGGCCCAACCCCACGCGGGCTGCTACACTGAATCGGGATACGGTGGCCCCGGGCGAAATAGGAAGGTTCACCTTCCAGGCGACCGCCCCTGTCCAGCCCGGCGTCTACCGGGAGCACTTCATGCTGGTGGCGGAGGGCAAGACCTGGTTCGGCCCGGATGTGTACCTGGACTTTGCTGTGTTGCCGTCAACCAAGACCTACGTCCCGGAGCTGCTGCACAACTACACGGGCGATTGGTAGTTGGTCCATGAGGTGAGAGCGTGAGAAGAGTGGCAGCGGTCCTTGCCCTTTTGATGGTGTTGTGCTGGTGGGGCCCGGCCCTGGTGCAGGCTCAAGGGGAGATAACGGTAGTCTCGCAGACCTACGATAACCATTTTCCCCAGGATATCACCTTTCACCTGAAAGCCCAGGGTACTCAGAACATCACGAAAGTGACGTTTTATTACCGGGTGGGTAGCAGCACCAGCGACAGCTACGTCTACCCCACTTTCACGCCGGGCCTGTCCGTGCAGGCCGACTACGTTCTGGCCACCGGAGGCGCTCACTATATCGTCCCAGGTGCGGTAATACAGTATTATTACCAGATCGATGACGCTACGGGGAATCAGTTGAAGACCCAACCCGCGACGCTTACGTATGATGATACTCGTTTCACCTGGCAGAAGATCCAGGGAGACCAGTTGGCGGTGTACTGGCACGCGCTGCAGCCGGTTGCCCAGCAGGTATTCCAGACCGGCCAGGCCACCCTTGCCAAGATGAAATCCGAGGCCGGGGAATCCCTTGCGCGTTCGGTGAAGATATACGTCTATGCCACCAAGAGCGAGATGGACGTAGCCCTGCCTTTCCAGAGCCAGACCAGCACCCAGGACATAATAACTGAAGGCGAAGCCTTCCCGGAGGCTGACGAAGTCATGATCCTGGGAACGGTCCAGGATATCGCAGGGACGACGGCCCACGAGCTGACCCATCTGATAACCGGCCAGCTAACCAGCAACCCCTTCGCTGGCATTCCCACCTGGTTGAATGAAGGGCTTTCCATGTACGCGGAGGGCCAGTTGCGAGGCGTGAATCAGCAAGCCCTGAACGCCGGCATTCGGGGCAACTCTCTGCTCAACCTGCATACCATATCCAGCCTCCCTGGTAGGCCGGAGGACGTGAACCTCTTCTATGGCGAGGCATACAGCGTGGTGCGTTATCTGATAAGCGCCTACGGGTCCGGCCAGATGGCCCAGCTTCTGGGGACCTTCAAGCAAGGGACCAAGGCGGATGACGCCCTCATAAAAGTGTACGGCTTCAATATTGACGGGCTGGAGGCCAAGTGGCGTGCTTCGATCGGGGCGCCTCCGGCTCCGACGGCCGCCGCTCAGGCTGGGCAGTCTCAGGCCCCAAGTGTCCCCACGATCGTGCCATTTGGCTCCAACCAACAGGGAGCCGCCCCTCAGTCGCCGCCGGCCGCTTCGCCGGCTTCAGCTCGCAATGACACCGTGCTCTATGGCGCGGTGGCTGCAGGCTTAGCTGTCCTCGTAGCATCGTTCTTCGTGGGTCTGAGGTTATCGCGCCGGAAGTAAAGGCGTCGAACGGCCTAGAGCAAAATGTCATTCCCGTGCAGACGGGAATGACATTGGAATATCCAAAATGGCAATGGGCGACGTCTTTGGGGTAGCACCGCAGTTAACCGTGGTCATGCTGGCGCGCCGCACGAGAGACCCCGGATTTTACAATTGGTGGTCCAAGAGCGGTGGTGGGATGAGGCGCGCGCCATTCCCAGCGGATATCGGATGATAGCGGATAATGGATGTCTTGGAGAAGGTGAACCGGGACATCTCTTAGCCCGTTACTCAATCACCTGATTACCAGAAGCCTCATGGCGCTATTCCACCATAGCCATCCGTTATCTACCGTCATCCGTTTATCCGTTGCTATCCGCTATCCGTTGGGAATAATGTTCTCCCAGAACCGGACCACTCCGTTCCTGCACTCAAGGTTTGTGAAACTCAGGGATGCTTCATCCGGCTATCCGGCAAACATGACGGTGGCTACTATGGATAGGCGGGGCTTTCCAGCCCCGCTGGGTCCGACCACGGTTGAGTACGGTGCTACCGGTTCTGCCATGACGGCTGTTTAGCCGAAACTCCAAGAGTTATGTGTACTGGAGCAAAATGTCATTAGTGCAGACGGGAATACAGGGGGCAGAGGCGGCGCAGCGTTGGCAAGACCAGCTTTGCCTTGGAGCTTGCTTATGCCCAAGAAGCAGCGACGCAATGCCCGCTTGGCCGGGCTTTAGCCGATGGGCCAGCCGATATTGCTGCCGAGAAGGGCGAAGGCCGTATATTTGATGCAGTTCCCCGCGGCGGCGGCCAGCCAGAAACGTCTCGCCGGATACAATAGGGCTCCCGCCGCCAGACCCAGCGCATCGAACAATGGATTGGGCACCGCGGCGACTACCAGGATCGCCCAGAAGCCGAAGCGTCGCAGCCATCGGTCGGCCATATGCCATCGGTCGCCCTTGCTCGCTGTTAAATCGGAGAGGCCCGCCCGGCCCACCAAATACCCCGTCATTTCGCCGGCGGCGGCCCCCAGGCCACCTATTACGCCTACCACCAGCGGCTGCCAGATTGCTCCGGCGCCTAGAATGGCCGCCAGTCCAGGTATCGGTACCAGGACCGTAGCGGACGAAAGAAACGCCACGAGGAACACGCCGGGATACCCGAGGGCCACCAGTTCTCTCGGGTCCATCCCTGACGCCCAGGCATAGGCAGCGGCGCCGGTTAGCGCCATCACGCCCACGACGGCCGAGACCTTTCCTACTGCCGCCCATCTTTGCAGCGGCCAGTTCAACGGACGCACTGCCTGGCGCCAGATTCGATACATCCTTACGTTTTCCCCGGCATTGCCCCCTGCTGTCCAATGACCTTCGGTCACTACGCCTTCTTAGGGACGTGCTGTTGGTGTTGGGAGAGATTATATCATTGGCTGTCAAGAGCATGGTAGCGGACTTCTGCAACATGATGGTCTGGCGAGCTGCCCCGGAGATGGAAACTCTCATACCAGCCAACGGCGTGGCATCGTTGATAGAGGAGAATGGGCTGGGCGTACAGAAACGGATCACGCCTAGGCAGGCAAGCCTACTATCTCAGGCGTAGGTAATCTTCAACCGTGAAACCTGCATCATTGAGGATTCGTACAGCAAGCCCGCGCCCCACATCGCAATTGGCATGTACAGGCACCGTAACAGAGACTTTACGGTCTGGATTCCACAGGGTAACGTGGCTTCCAGCTTGCCGATCTTCCATAAACCCTTGGGCCTTGAGAAACCGTAGCAGTTCTCTGGCGGATACCTGGGGCATGCGGGTCATCCAGGTACCCCAACCGTAAGCTCCTCCACGTGCACGAGGTTCTCATTTTGGGGGATCTGCTGGCCGTGGGCTAGAAGAGACTCTATATGCTGCTGAATGGCCTCTCGCATATTTCGCCGAGCTTGCTCGATGGTCATGCCGTTGCTGAAACAACCCGGCATGGTCGGTGAATAGGCCAGATACCCCTCGTCTTCGGGCTCTTTTTCGACAACAATTTCGAAGGTGTAGAATTTCATGGCCGGTACCCCTTTCGCCTTGAATATAGCAGAGGATGAGAGGGGCCGCAGCCGCGCTATCTGTTCTGTTTGCGGGGTCCCCTCCGACGCAATTCTGAGTTCTGCGCGTATTCCGCGACGGCCGCAGCAGTCGTCACCCAGCTGTTGCATACCTTTACTGCCCGCGGTCGGCCTTTTCTGGCGAGCAACTGTAGCTGGGACTGACTGATTTTGAACCGGGCCGACGCTTCCTTGAGCGAAATAAGCTGCTCTTCTTCCAACGGCCCACCGCCTCATCTGAGGCGTCGGCTCATTATAGCCGATGGCAGGCCTGATTGGTATCGCGGTTCCGGTTTTGAGGATTTGGTGAATCTAGTTTCAAGCCGGGCTGTGCTGAGTGCTCAGTCAGAGCTACCGTCGCGAAGAGCCCTGAGAGTTCCTTTCGCTTGCTTCACGGAGGAGATAAAAGATAAGTGCTCCTATACCAAGAAGCACCAAGCCACGCACAGTTTCGGCTCGTTGTTGGTCTTTGTTTCCTTCGATATTCAGGGCTACGTTGTAGAGTCCTTGGAGCACCTCAGCTTGCAGTCCGGTGGGGGTGCTCGAGCCCTGTTCCCATCGGGTAACAGTGATAGGAGATACGCCTAAGGACCTGGCTAGATCTTGAGATCCCAGACCTAAAACCCTCTCAATAAAGACGACGTGACTTGCTTCCATGGTCCGACCCCTGGCTAATTACCTCTTTGATCAGTCATTCTCATGCCTGGTTCATGAGGGCTAGAACTGCTCCACATCTTGGACACTGCCGTTGCGCTAATTGCATTACTATCTCGTCGACCACATACCCTGCACCGGCGCCAACGCCCGCCATGAGCAACGTGATACTCAAATTCCTTGTTTTAACGCCTGCGAAGAGTCCGCTCACAATGGTTCCAAGAACTTTGCCTGCGACCTGCGCCTCAAAGTCATACGTACCGCAACCACGAGGGCAAGAATATGATCGCATCTTGAACCTCCAATACTACAAATTACCTACATCTTTATCACATATTGCGCTATTTTGTCAAGCCCATAACAGCCGATGAAGGGGTTGGCAAGGGATAATTACGGATGAGGTTGGGTGACGAGCTTAACAAGGTGAGTGTCGGTGATGTTGATACCCATCACCGGTATTGTATAATCCTGATGACCGACCGCATAGAACGATGTTGGAGGTGTTTGATGCCTTCGTCCCAGCGCTATATTTCAAGGGAACTGACACACTTTGTGGGTGCCAAGTTAAAGACCGATGAAGATCGGTACAAACTCCTCAAAAACATCCTGAACACGGGTCTTCTCCGGCCGCCGAAGCTCTATGACCCTGCCTTGCCTGAAGGTGATTCCGTTGGCTTCTTGATAGACCACAAGAAGCGAATTAGCGACAATGATATGTATACCGCCGCGGCTGTCTGCTTCTGCGATATTCCAGTCGGTGATCTTGCAATCCACATGGGTAAGTACAAAGGCTTCGGCGTAGCGTTTCTTAAGCCATTCCTCATAGAAAAGGGAGCCAATCCGGTCTTGTACATCGCCAAGAACTCACGCCGAACGAAAGCGTTCGATGAGGTTGTGGACGCGTTTCATAGGTTTATTAGAAGCGCACGATTGGCGGACGTATGGGGGAACCTGAGCGAACAAGAACCAAGAGATATCATGTACCTACGGATCTTCCTGGAGCTGGAGCTTTTCTGCTTCTTGAAGTTCTTCGATGCAAACGCGGCGGATGATCACCCCGACAACTTCTACATGGAGCGAGAATGGCGGATATTACGTGAAGTCCATTTCACGCTGGACGATGTGTACAGGGTGATCGTGCCCTCAGCCTATGCAAAGCGGTTTCGGCAGGATGTACCGGACTACAACGGACAGGTTACCTTTGCCGATTAGAAGTCCTTCGGTGCGTAACCTCACAACAACTCGTGTTCATAGCCTATGACGGATGAAGAGGCTCTAGAAAGCGGATAGCGCCGGTATTGACGGCGCTATCACACTATCCACCCCGGCGCCCGGGAGGGCACCGGCATTTAATTGTACCAATATTATACCATGTCCGTCAAACTGACCCACCACCATCTATTGCTAATAGATAATCCTGACAGGCAAATCAAGATGTTGTGGTGGTCAACAGAGGCTTGACATACAACTTGTGTTGGGTGTAGCCTGGAAATGAAAATTTAGTCATGATTATGTTATCCGCGAGCTGATGACTGGGAGAATCTACGATGGATGAAGTGATAACAAAAGTAGCGATTGGCGTGGCAGTTGCGGTTATCCTTGGGGTCGGAGCTTTTCTAAACAAGGCACGCGTCACT
>JAUSEJ010001100.1 GCA_030650265.1 Dehalococcoidia bacterium
CGGTATTATCGACCCTTCGAGCGCCGTCTTCGTCCGGGCAATACGCGGACCTGCCGGGACCACCACCGCAGCGCGATCAATTCGCCCTCACCGAAGCTCTGCGACCCGGTGTGAAAGGCCCCATCCCTCACGTGGTGAACAAGGAGACGCCCCAGTTTAGCCTCGGCCAGAAGCAGGTCTTCTGGCTCACCGATCTGGAGAAGAACAGGCATTTTCAGGGTTCTACGACCCTGCGCTTCATTTCGCCTCATGCCTATTTTTATGTGGAGGACACGGCCAATCTTGCCGACGACGAGATAAAGCGGGGGGCCGATGATTTTGAGAACACCGTTTTTGCCAGCCATAGCAAGTACTTCGGGAGCGAGTGGCGGCCGGGAGTGGACAACGATCCCCGCCTGAGCATCGTGATGGCCCGCATTCCCGGCGTTGCCGGCTATTACAGTTCTGCCGACGAATACCCTAAAATCGTTAACCCTTACAGCAACGAGCGAGAGATGATTTACATTAGCCTCCTTGGCTTGCGTCCGGGGACCGGGGAGTTCACGGCGGTATTGTCCCACGAATTCGAGCACGCTATCCATTGGAACCAGCAGCCGGAACAGGCGACGTGGATCAGCGAGGGTACGGCGGAGCTGGCATCTTCTCTGGCCGGATTCAACCCGTCTAGCGCCCCGGCCTTCCTCAAAGCTCCCGATACACAGCTTACCGGTTGGGGTGACGACCTTTCTGTAGTCCATCGCTACTATGGGGGAGCCTATCTCTTCATGAAGTACCTTTTTCAGCACTACGGTGGTTACGAATCGATCAAGGATTTTCTGGCGGAGCGAGAGCCCGGTGTACCGGGTATCACTGCCTACTTGAAGAAGAAGAGGTACGCCGTGGATTTCGACGGGGTGTTCAAGGACTGGGTTATTGCCAACTATCTCGACGAGCCCGCCGGCGGGCGTTACTCCTATCCCGACGACGACGTTAAAGTTACGGTAGACCAGACGATAAAGGGTTCGGGTGACACTAGCGGCTCTGTCAGCCAGTATGGGGCCCGTTACTACGAGATCGAGGTTTCCTCGGGTGACGTCACCATCAAGTTCGATGGCAGTTCTGAGACCAGACTGGTCGCCACCGAGCCCCACAGCGGCAAATACCTCTGGTGGGGCAATAGAGGAGATTCCATCGACAGCAGGCTGACGAGAGAAGTCGACCTGACCGGGCTTAGCGCGGCTACCCTGCGGTTCTGGGCCTGGTATGACATCGAGAACATGTGGGATTTCGCTTACGTCGAGGCTTCTACCGATAAAGGGGCCACCTGGCAGACTCTCACCGGTCAACACACGACCAAAGAAGATCCCCTGGGGAACAGTTTCGGCAATGGCCTCACCGGTATCAGCGGTGGCCAGGGCAGCCCGGCCTGGACCGAGGAGACCGTTGATCTTTCGTCTTACGCCGGCAAGAAGATCATGCTTCGCTTCGAGTACGTCACCGACGAGGCGCTCAACAAGCCTGGAATCGCCCTAGACGACATTTCCATCCCGGAGCTCGGATTTAGGGACGATGTCGAGAACGAGGCTGGCTGGAAGGCGGAAGGCTTTGCGAGAACGACGAACCGGCTCAAGCAGCGGTATCTGGTTCAGATTATCCGGTCAGGGGCCGGGGAAAACAAGGTCGAAACGATGGCCCTCGACGAGAACCAGGATGGTTTAACGGTGATCAGTGGGTTCGGTCGGGACTTTCAGAGGGCGGTTCTCGTTATTTCCGGCCTCACGCCGCTTACCAGCGAGAAAGCATCCTACAACCTCTCGCTGTCTGTGAATCGATGACTGCCAGCGAGACTGATGGCCTTGTCCACGGCCTCGGTGGGAGTTCTAACCACGGCGATACCCTCATCCCATCGTTCTTGACGCTGTAGTCTCCAGGTATTAAGGCCCACCACCGGAATACCGTTCTTCAGGGCGATGGCGACCTCCGATAGAGTGCCATACATGCCGCCGATGGCGATCACT
>JAUSEJ010001101.1 GCA_030650265.1 Dehalococcoidia bacterium
GTATCGGCGGCTCGCCACCCCAGTTTGCTATAATGAGGGCCATAAGTGTAGCCCGGTGTCCCTCTGGGCACGACGATGTTGCTGATCTGTTTCTTGCCTCCCTGCTCTCCGGTTGCGGCAGTAATGATGACAAAGCCGCTAATATCCGTGCCGGCGTTGTTGATGAAGCCCTGTGTGCCGTTGATGACCCATTCGTCGCCGTCGAGCCGGGCAGTGGTGGCCGTGGCCCCGGCGTCGGACCCCGCGCCGGGCTCAGTGAGGCCAAAGGCGCCCAGGCGTTTCCCCTCGGCCAGCGGCCGCAGCCAGCGTTCCTTCTGCTCCTCTGTGCCAAAAAGATAGAGGGGCGTGCCGCCAAGGGAGATGCTGGCCATCATCGTCGCACCCACTGAAGAGTCCACTCTGGCCAGTTCCTCGATGGCGATCACGTAGGAGATCGTATCGGCGCCGCCGCCACCGTACTTTTCGGGGAAGGGCAGGCCGAGAAGACCAAGCTTGCCCAGCTTCTCCACGATCTCGTAGGGGAATCGACCGGTCCGATCGAGTTCCTCGGCAACCGGCGCCACCTCCCTTCGGGCGAAATCATGCACCATCTGCTTCAGCGCCTGCTGCTGGTGGCTCAGTTCAAAATCCATCGAAGTCCTCTCCTCAATTACCTGTTTACAAGCTCGCTCTCCTGTCAGTAGCGTTACCATTTTAGGCTGGCCATGAAGGATAGTCAAGAACGCGAGAATAGGACCTAGACGGACCCTCGGAAGCCGAGTATAATTGAAGCGTCTTATTGGCCTGTGGCATGGTCGTGGTTCCCCTGCCGGTGCGGGACAAACCTACACTGTGCCCGGAGGGGAATCGGGCTGAAAAAGTGATCTCTACCCTGGTTCCCTCGTCAATTATCCAGTTTTTGAGGAGCACTTACAATGACCCGAGTTGACGGACTTAAGAAGAAGTACCCTTCTATTCCCAAGGAAGTAATCGCCAAATGGGATGTACTCAATCGGGGGGTCAGGGACAGCGAAGACCTCGACGGGGTGTGTCACTGGCAAAAAGCGGGGGCCCATTTCAGTTACCAGAGTTACGATCACGATGTGACCCTGAAGCAGTGGGTGGACAAGAAGCCCACCAGGCTAGAGGGAGACCGCATTCTTCGTCCTGGCACCATCATGATGAAAAACGGGGTTGGCATGGCGATCCGCCTTGACACCACGAGCCCCTACGAGATTCGCCGCCTCGGAAACGGGCAATTCGGCCTTTTCGAAGGAGAAGAGAAGGTCGACGTGAACACCTACTTTCCTCCCCCTGTGCGGCGGCCAACCGACGGCCTCATGACTAGCGGCGGGACGCCGATAGGGAGCCTCTTTTCCTGCCCTCGCCGCTGCGTCGCCATTATGCCCGTCCGCTACTGCGAATACTTCGCTACCGGGGAGCAGTGCAAGTTCTGCAATTTCAATAACACACAGGAAGACTCCCGCTCAATCGGCCTTGACCGTTCAGTCACACTCAACTTGAACGAAGTGGTAGAGGGCTACAAGATTCTCAGCTCGGAGGTCAGGCTCCTCGAGGCCAAGTTCGAGATGGGAGGCTTCATGAAGAGCGACCGTGAGGGGCGGATCTACTTCGATTTCGTGGGAAATGTGGCGAACGCGGCGTCATACAAGCCAAATTTTGCTGTCCGGACCCAGGCCATGGATAGGAAGGATTTGCAGAGGCTGAAGGACGCCGGGCTCGACTGCATCAGTATTCAGTTGGAAGTGTGGGACCCCGAACTGTTCTCCGTGATCCTGCCGGGGAAAGCGAAACACGCTTCCCGCGAGGTCTGGCTGGAGTCTTTTCTCGAGTCGGTAGACGTTCTTGGCGCCGGCAATGTGGGAGGCAAGATCATCGCCGGCCTCAGCATGATTCCCGAAAA
>JAUSEJ010001109.1 GCA_030650265.1 Dehalococcoidia bacterium
GCCTCTTGCCAAGTCTTGTGCCCGTTCGGCGGCATCAGGGTGACCCCACCGACGAAAGCGGTCGTTACGCGGCCGGCGCCAAACACGTCCACCGCCTCGAGCTGAGCCTCTAGGTAGCGATCGTAACCGGTATGTTTGTTCTTGCCTGGGCAAACCTCCCCGAACAGGTCTCGATCCCAGACCTCCATGGAGTAGTAGATTCGATCCACCCCACAATCCTTCATCCTTTGCATGTTCTTCAAAGTCATGGGTTGGATAACCGCACCGATGTCGACTTTGTAAGAGGCCGAGCGCCCGATTTTCTCTATGAAATCAAGCTGTACTTTTGCCGTCTGGTCGGGGTCCTTGAACGACCCCATCAGGAATGCCCCCTCCAGGAACTTGACATCCGAGCTAACGATCTTGTAGGCCTCAGCCGTTTCGTCTAGGTTGACAGTGGCCGTGCGATTGGCGCCGACGGAGCGGGCCTGCTCCTGCGTATGATTGAAGTTGCAGTACTTGCACTGCTCCCCGGTATTGAAGTACTCGCAGTGTCGCACCGGAGCTATTACATGGCAATAGGGTGATCTCATGTTAATGACAGTCGTTACCGGATTCCCCCGACTGGTTAGAGGCTCCTGTCCTTTTTGGTACGGGAACGGTAGCTCGGGGAAGTATATGTTCTCGACCTTCTCCTCTCCTTCGAACAGGGCGAACTGGCCTGGCCCTAGCTCCCTGATTTCATAGGGACTTGTGTGGTCCCTCTCCATCCTAGCTCCAGCCCCGTTCTTCAAATAGAATGAGCCTAGGCGTTTGACGAATCCGGGTTTTGTATCCTTCTGCCTTTTTGCCACAACCTCAGCATAGTCTGCGTGACGGTCATAGCTTTGGTACGTTCCTATCTCCCCGGCGCGAGACCAGAAGCTTGCCTTGTCCAAGCCTTCGGAGTCCCTAACGCCGTGCGTCAGGGCCTCCATTTTGATTATGATTTCGCGGGGGATAGTCGTGTATTTCCTCTGCAGATCATCGACTCTGGTCATAACGTGTCTCCTTTCGGGCAATCTTACTGAGTCGATTATAGTGGCGCGAGATCCTCGTTACATCGCAGGAATTAGCTATCCGTTAGCTATTTTTTCCGTAACCAACCCGACGCTCAGGAGATCGCTGGCACTGGCGCTGTCTCGGAATTAGCCCGCTGTGAGAGGGCAGCAATAAGGGAGGCCAGTATTCCCAGGAAGGCGGCGCCCGAGGCGACCAGAGACGCTTGTTGGTAGCCGGAGATGTACGCCGCGCTTTCCGTCGTGCCCATCGCCGCCGACATCAATGCCGTACCCATTACAGCGCCGGAGGCGCTGGCGCCCACCGAATGACCGAATTGGCGGGAGGTCTCCAGCATTCCAGTGGCAAAGCCCCGGCGGTTGGCGGGCACAGTACTTACGATGATGGCGTTGTTCGACGTATTGAAAGATCCCATTGACAAGCCAAGCCCGACGCTGACGATCATAAGCAGAAAATAGGGACAGGTCGGAGCGTAGAGCGCCATCACACCCATGCCCAGACCGAGGCTCGCCATCGCCAGGGGACAAAAGAACCGCCATCGCGTTCGATCGTATAGCTTCCCGCTAAGGAGGGATCCTATCATACTGCCGACCGATGAGCTCATTATTACTCCTGCCGTATGCGACGGCGAAAGCCCTAAACCCTTTTCCAGAAGAAATGGGGTTAGGAAGGCGAACGTCATCATCGTAATGTGGAGGACCATGTTGGCGATAATGGAGAAAGAAAAAGGGGTGTTGAGCAGGTAAGACAACTCGATCAGTGGTTGGGAGGCCCGCCTCTCGGCCGCCACGAAGAGCAGTAGTCCTACCGCCGTGGCGACCAGCAAGGCGCCGTGGTAATGCCACCCCTCAGAAGAGGCTATCTCTCCGGCGTGCAAGTGGCTGAAGCTAAGAGAGAAGGCGGTTAAGGTCGCCGCCAGAAGAATCGCCCCGAGGTAGTCGACCCTGGGCGGATCTTTTGGCCGAATACCTCCCTTCAAACTGCGCGCCGCCACAATGCCGACCAGTCCGACGGGGAGCGTCATGTAGAACAGCCATTGCCAGTTTAGGTACTGGGCTAAGGAAGTGCTCAGACCGACTCCCAGAAGTCCACCCATGGAAGCAGCCACGCCCATAATGCCGATAGCCATGCCCCGTTCACCGGTAGAGAATGTGTTGGCGATTATGGCCAGACTGTTACCCGATATCATGGCTGCACCCACGCCCTGGAGAGAGCGAAAGGTGATCAACACCCCGATATCCTGGATGAAGCCGCTCAGGGTGCCTGCAGCCGTGAAAAGGACGATGCCAGCACGGTAGACATTTTGGTGTCCGTATATGTCGCCAAGCCTACCCGCTACCAATAGCGAGCTGGTAAGGGTCAACAGGAAGGCTGTCTGCACCCACGCGGCCGTGGCCGCGCCTACGCCGAA
>JAUSEJ010001117.1 GCA_030650265.1 Dehalococcoidia bacterium
CCTGAAGTAGGGTTATTCTGGCTGCCCCCAAGACGAGCCATATGAGATACAGTCCGGGATTGCCCCCTGGTTCCTCTTTCTAGACCAAAGTCCATCGAGAACTCATCTCATCGACCAGAGTATTGACACAGATGCCAAACAGTGATATTGTACAGTCAATGATGTAGGAGAGTATGCGTCACTTGTCGGCCATGTTTTCTTGTATCCTCCAAACTAGACTGCAGCGTCAATGACGACCTCCAGCAAGTCTTGTAAGCCAGTGAATGGTCAAAGACGACCCCAGCAAGTCTATTGAATCCGTAAAGGGTCAAAGACGACCTCATTAGATCCTCAACGCGACGAGGTGTTTCCGAATCAGGCGGCTCTCAAGTCAACGTCGACTCCTATGTTAGATTCGTTGACCGAAACAACACATGGTTTCGGCCAAGTATTTTTATTCGGAGGTGTGATCGTGAGAACTCAGCGTGGATTGCGTGGTTTGGTTTCGGCATCCTTGATGGTTAGTGCCCTGTTATTGGGGTCATGCACATCGACTACGTCGACGCCTGTCGCCTCGGGAACGGCTACGGCTGTCAAGCCATTTGGCAGCCTGGTTCTGGGTGTAAACCTCGAAAGTGGGTCTATGATTTCACCCACGGACCAGTACCTGGGACAGGGCGGCGGATTTCAGGCCATGTCATCCGCCATCTTCGATTCTCTGGTAGAACTAACTCTCGACGGGCAGCCGAGACCGGGCCTCGCTGAGAAGTGGGAGATATCCCCGGATGGCAAGGCTCATACCTTCTATATCAGGAAGGGAGTCAAATTCCAGGACGGCAGCGACCTTACGGGGGCTGACGTCAAGTTCAGCATCGACAGCTTTATCAAGATGGCCACGGGGACATACGTGGGGGCGTGGAGATCGGTAATCGACAGCGTCGAGCTAAAAGACGACTACACGGTGATCATCCGCATGAAGGATCCGCAGTTCCAACTCCTCAACGGCCAGGAAACCTTACAGGGAGAATCTGCCATAGTGCCCAAGAAGTACATCGAGGAGAAGGGCTGGGACTACTTCGACAAGAATCCCATGGGAAGCGGCCCTTGGAAATTTGTAAGCATAGAGATTAACAGTCGTCTCGTGCTCGAGGCCCAGGAAAGCCACTGGCGGACGATGCCGAAATTCAAGCAGGTTACCCTGATGCGCGTCGGCGAAGAGAGCACCAAAGTTGCCATGCTCAAGACCGGGGAGTTGGACATTGCCGAGATCTCGCCTGACTCCGTCGCCGGGCTCAAGGCGGCAGGCCTCCGTATACTGGGCCACTACGGGTCGGCTCAGTGGTACATGGTTCCCTTCTAGGACCTGACGCAACCGGACAAGTACGCCTTGGGAGACGTGAGGGTACGCAAGGCTCTGTCGCTGGCCGTGGACCGCAAGGAAATGGCCGACAAGCTATACGGCGGCTACGCCCAACCTTCGGCGATCTTCTATACGCCCAAGACAGCTTACTACTTCGATTCCAACGTGTTGAAACCAGACCCCTTGGACGTTGAGCAGTCGAAGAAACTGCTAACCGAAGCAGGATACGCGAACGGTTTCAACACCAAGATTTGGGACGCTCAGGGCGGAGCTGGCGTCGCTAGCCAGGGCAACACGGCTCTAGCGGGCTACTGGAAGAAGATTGGCGTCAACGCCGAAATGTCGCCCATCGACTATCCCAGTATGCTGAAGAAATTCATTCCGAAGCAGACTCCTGAAGTCTGGAACAGCCTCTTTGCCTGGGCCAGTTCGGGCGGCAATCTCCAATTCGAGAAGATGGTAACGGGATATCATCCCACAAAAGGCGTCTTCGGTAACGTCAGCAACCCGAAATTAGGCGAGTTGATCGACAAGGTTCCCCAGACGGCTGACCCGGTCCAGAAGAAGGCCATGGCGCTGGAGGCGGCCACTTTGGCCAAAAACGGGTATAGTATCATCCCCCTATTGGATGTGGACTCAGTTTTTGCCTATGGGTCCAAGGTTGGCGACTTTCAGGCGATCAAGGGCCTGCGGGGATTGGGAGCTGTCCTTGAGTATATAACCCACTCCAAGTAGAACCGGGGGGGAAAAGGGCAAGAGGGCAAGAGGGGAAAAGGGGAAAAGGGGAAAAGTGTATCCCCCTTACCCCATGCGAAGGAAACCAGAAATGAGCGAGACGAAGTTGATCGTTTTAAGCCCCACTGGCAGGCGAAAAGAATCGGTATTGCGGTTATCTAATCGCCCGGAAGATCTGCGGGGAAAGACCGTCGGTCTGGTCTACAACGGCGAGTGGTGGATGGAAGAATTGCTCCTGCAGCGCTACGAGACACTGCTGAAGGAGCGTTGTGGCGTCGGCGACGTGATCTATCTGAGTCAAAAAAAAGAAAACATGTTCCAGAAGAAGGCGCGCAGTCCCCGGGCGGCGTGGTCGTTGGCAGAAGAAGTCATCGAAGACATGGCACAGAAGTGCGACGTAGTGTTCGTCGCCCTCGGCAACTGAGGGGGATGCACATCGGGGAGTGTCCTCGAAGGAATCGAATTTGAAAAGAAGGGCGTTCCAGCCGCGGTTTTCGTTACCGAGGCGTTCCGATCTCTGGCCGAGCGGACGAGGAAGGGTGGCGGCCTGGCCGATCTGAATCTACTGGTCACTCCCCATCCGTTCGACACCCTATCGGCGGAGGAGGTCATCGCCGTGGCCGACGGACTCTTCGACCAGGCTTTGGCGGCATTGACGACCGGCGCCCTTGTTCATGTGCCACAACAGCGCATCCCGCCCGGCAGAGATGGATACCGTGTTTGAGAGGGTGGTCGGATCAATCGAGAAAACACTTCGGGACGGGAGTCAAATCACACTGAGGCAGGGTGGGGCGGTATTCGGCTAGTGACTGTAGAATCCGGAATGAATGAGTTATGTTAACTTCTGAACGAGTCGAGGTATCGCCGTCGGTCGACCGCATGTTCGAGGACTTCTACGAACGGGGCTGGACTGACGGGCTGCCAATAATCCCGCCGACGGAAGAACTGGTTCAGGCCTTTGTCGACCATTTGGGTCGGAATCCGGACGAGGTAGTCGCCGAGATTCCTCCTGACAATAACGCCGCCACCATCGAGACAATCGCCATTAATGCGGTTATGGCCGGTTGCCGTCCAGAGTACATGCCGGTGATCATCGCCGCCATCGCGGCGGTGACGGAGCCGGATTGGGGCTTGTGGAAAATCCAGGTAACCACGAATTCTGCCTCTCCCTTCGTGATAGTAAATGGGCCGGTACGAAACCAGCTCAAGATCAACGGCGGCCCCAACTGTCTTGGCCAGGGATGGCGAGCCAACGCTTCTATCGGGAGGGCTCTCAATCTCCTCCTGCGCAACGCCGGTGGATCTATGCCGGGCGTCGTGAGCAAGGCCACTCAAGGTCAGCCAGGCAGGTTCACCATGTGCCTGGGAGAGAACGAGGAGGAAAGCCCGTGGGAGCCACTCCACGTAGAGCGGGGATTCTCGCCAGAGCAGAGCACGGTAACCGTACTTCCTGCTGCCGGCACCATGCAGTTGTACGCTGGCAGTAGAGGGGCCGATCGGTGTCTCACCATCATCGCCCACTCAATCACGTGTGTGGGTACCAACGACATGATAGCCCCCCGGGCCAAGCACAACGAGCCGGTCCTGATCATGTGCCCGGCGCATGCCAGGATGTGCGCCGATGCGGGCTATTCAAAAAAAGACGTCAAACTGATTCTCTGGGAGCAAGGCCGCCTACCCATAGATTGGTTTCCCGATGACGTGGCTGAGATCAAGCGCTCTCTCGGTCTGGTATTCGACGGCATGGTGCCCCTGACTGGCAGTCCCGACGACCTGGTTATCATAGTGGCAGGCGGACCTTCCGGCCTGCACACAACCTTTGTACCGACCATGGGTGTGGGGCATCCGGCAATAACAAAGCCCATCACGCTCAATTAGCAGTGTGCAGCGAGCGAAAG
>JAUSEJ010001119.1 GCA_030650265.1 Dehalococcoidia bacterium
AGTGATACGGATGGACAGACAAACTCGCAAGAAGCTTTATAGCCTACAAGCCAACCTGTGTCGCATTCTGGCCGACCCGGTGAGGCTCGAAATCATCGACCTATTGGCCGACGGGGAGAGGACGGTTGGCGAGCTCACGGCGGAGCTAGGTATCCGGCAAGCCAATGTGTCCCAACATCTAATGACCATGCGGGAGCGGGGCGTGCTAGTGGCCCGGCGGAGTGGGCTTAACGTGATCTACCGGCTCAAACATCCAAAGCTGACTCAAGCCTGCGCCATCGTGAGGGAGATTCTGGCCGAAGAACTGGGGGAGAATCAAACTCTTTTCGCCGGACTTGAGCAGGTCGAGGCAATCAGAAAACATAGTAACTAGGAAGGTGATCGAAATGATGGGAGGATTTGGAATGGGTGGCTTCGGTGGTTTTGGAGGGCTTTTTGGCATGGGGTTCGGTTTGCTGTTCTTTGTTGGGTTGATCGTCCTCATTGTGTGGGGCGTCGGCCAATTTACACGAGTCACGGTTCCCGCTGGTTCGACTGGAACTGGTAGCGCGCCAGAGATTCTCAAGATTCGCTACGCTCGGGGAGAAATAACCAAGGCCGAGTACGACCAAATGAAAACTGACCTGATCTAGGCATAATGTGAAAATAAGAGGGAGGAAATATCCATGAGACTTAGAATTGATAGGCTTCTAATTGTTGGCGTTACCATGCTTTCAACCGCACTGATTCTGGCTGTTGTTTCAACGGTCGCATTCGCCGCAGGACCCAACAACGGGGGTCGAGGCTCATTCGGTGGCATGATGGGGACAAATGGCGGAATGATGGGTGGTCGCGGCGGCAATGGCGGAATGATGGGTGGCTATGGTGGGTGGGGGAAGGCCGACCCCACCGCGAAGCCGATTTCCATCGACCAAGCAGCTCAGAGCGTTGATAGCTATCTGGGAAGTCGGGGCGATGCCGATCTCAGGATAGATGAGGTCATCGAGTTCAGCAACAACTTCTACGCCAACATCACAGAGAACAGCACTGGCGTCCACGCCTTTGAGCTTCTCGTTGACAAGTACAGCGGCAGTGTATTCCCCGAGATGGGTCCCAACATGATGTGGAACACCGAATATGGCATGATGAGCGGCTATGGTGGCATGATGGGATCGGGAAACATGATGGGCGGCTACTACGGTGGAACCAACCAAAGTGGCAAGATGACCGTAAGTCCGGCTCAAGCCAGGCAGTATGCTCAGACTTATCTCGACCAGAACAACGCAGGGACCAAAGCAGGCAATGCCGACGAGTTCTATGGCTACTACACATTGGAAACCGAGAAAGACGGCAAGACTACTGGAATGCTCAGCGTGAATGGGTATACTGGCCAGGTCTGGTACCACTCCTGGCACGGCGACTACGTCCAGACAAAGGAACTTGGCTAACCCAGCGGGTCATTAAGAGACTCTCGCAAATAGGGGCCGCGCACCACAACTCTGAGGCACTGGCAGTGGCCTCTCCTATACGACCGGAACTGCTTTGATAACTTATCGATGGGGGGGAATTACCATGCAAGGAAAGAATATCGCCAGCGTCATTGGGGCTGTGGTGCTCGTCGTCCTTCTAATCGGGCTTGCCGGAGGAGGAATGATGGGTTGGGGGGGAATGATGGGACCGGGACTGACGGGCTGGGGCGGCATGATGGGCTGGGGCGGCTCCGACTACGGCACTGGAGGGATAATCATGGGCATAGTGATGCTGCTCGTTTGGGGCCTCATTACAGGTGGCATTGTGTTACTCGTCGTCTGGCTCGTTCGGCAGGCACAGCCTGCGGCGGCGACAAACGGTGGCAAAGGTGCACTCGATATCCTGAAAGATCGTTATGCTCGGGGCGAAATCACGCGTGAGCAGTACGAGCAGATGCGGCGTGACCTGGAATAACACTAAACTAAAGCCAAGGTGAAACTAGCAGAGTCTGCAAAGATGTGCTATGCTGTCTGTATGATAGCATTACCGGAAGAGGGTCTGCGATGGACGAAATAAGTGCGTTACTTAAACAATGGCAGTTGGATATTCGTGCGGTACGAGAGCGAATGTATCGTGCTGCCACGCCGCGTGAACGGGAACGCTGGCATGCGCTTTGGCTTTTGGCCCGAGGCTGGTCAGCCGCCCAGGTAGCCGAAGCGCTAGAGCGAGACGACCACACTGTGGGCGACTGGTTGTCCGACTTCAAGCGAGTCGGCCCTGAAGGTTTGGCCTTTGAACAGACTGGTGGTTCCCCCCCGCCCTTTGCGAGGAGGAGCAAGCCCAGTTGAAGGCGGCGGTTCAGGTTTCGCCTGCCGATGCGGGAATTGAACTGGCGAACTGGAATTGGAAAGTGGTTCGCGAGTTCGTCCGGCAGCGTTTTGGCTGTGAATTGGTGCGAAGCAGTTGTCTGAACTACCTGCATCGTCTGGGCTTTGTGTTGAAGCGTCCTAAGAAGCGGGCGGCCTTTGTTGCCTTCTATGCGACGCTGCGGGTGGAAGCAGAGGCGATGGGAGCGAAGATATTCTTCATCGACGAGGCCCATTTCCGAGCAGATGCCGACCTACGAGGCAAGTGGGTACTGCGAGGCGAGCCAGCGCTGGTGGATTCGACCAGTCCCCGGCTAGGTGAAAAGGCCACCTACTATTCGGCCGTCTGTCTGGAGACTGGGGAGGTGGAGAGAATGGAGCCGGAAGGGAACTGCACGGCGGAAACGACGGCGGCTTTCCTGCGCCAGTTGCGGGCAAACCATCCCGAGCCGTTGATCGTAGTCTGGGACAATGGCCCGGCCCACCGAGGTGACGCTATCCGTGAACTTCTGGCCACGCCAGACCTCAGGCTGCGGCTGGTCGCCTTGCCGGGTTACAGTCCCGACTTCAATGCCGATGAGGCGATCTGGGATTGGGCGCGAGAGGAAGTCACGGCAAATACGTGTCTGGGCACCAAGGCCAAGGTGGAAGAGAAGATGGGGGAATTCTTCCAGCAACTGGCTGGCCGCACCGAGGAGGTGAAGCAGCGCTGCCGAACTGTCCTGCAAGCTCAAGCCGACGCATTCAGTATGGGAGGGGCTGGAGCCCTTATGCAGCAAAACCATGTAGATCCCACCTTGGCTTTGGTTTAGACAGGGGGCCAATGAGTAAAACAGGTTTGCTCATTGGCGGGCTGGTCGCCGTGGTCAAGCCAGATCGTTTCTGCGCGATTCTTGTGCCCCCCTACGTTGCCCGGCGCGGGCGGAGGGACACCGATCATCCCGAAAAACAGAAGGCCGCCACCAGACTAAACATTGCGGATTTCACAGAGTTGATCTACAATCTATGGTAGAAACAGTGCAGTTTGACGGACCGGTCGGCGAAACCAGGAGAGTGGGAAACTTGGGAATCTTGAAGACAATTGGCCTTGCGGTTGGTGCGATATTAGTCGTGGTTGCCGGCAGTCTCGGCGGCTTGCGTCTTGTCGAGAGCGGCGCTCAGGCGAATAATACTACCAGCGCTCTTT
>JAUSEJ010000004.1 GCA_030650265.1 Dehalococcoidia bacterium
CGTGAGGGCTGGAGCGGCGTACAGGTGCAACTGCAACGCCGGGCCGACCTGGTCCCGAACCTGGTAGAGACCGTGAAAGGCTACGCAGCCCACGAACGCGGTGTATTCGAGAGCGTAACCAAGGCACGAGCTGTCTTGCAGGGCGCGACGACGCCGGAGGCGGCCGGCCCCGCCAACAACGCTCTGACCCAGACGCTGCGCTCGCTCTTTGCCGTCGCCGAGGCCTACCCCGACCTCAAGGCGAATCAGAACTTCCGCGACCTCCAAGCCCAACTGGCGGAGACCGAAGACAAGGTCACCTACGCCCGCAACTACTACAACGCAGTGGTCTTGCAGTACAACAGCCGGGTGACGACCCTCCCCGGCGTATTCGTGGCAGGGCCTCTCGGCTTCCAAGAGGCGCAGTTCTTTGCCGGGGACGAAGCGTCGTCGGCAGTGCCCAGCGTCAAGTTCGGCTAGGCGAAGGGGGCCAGCGGCAGGCTTGGGCCGGAAAGAATTGGGGTCTCTCTCGAAGACTACGTTTGTGGTGGGCGATACAGGACTTGAACCTGTGACCTTCTGTGTGTAAAGCATATTGACCTAAGCGGTGTCGCATACATACGTGCAGGGCGAGCGAAAACTGTCCAGTTATCATCTGAAAAACAGACTGATCTATTCCTTCTTGTGCTGAACCCAGACTTCGTCGTGAGCCATCAGATCAGCGGGGAAGTCCTCAATCCCGGGCCATTGGTTCGTTGCGCGCCCGACCTTCTCGTAATACCGGAACAGCCGTTCAGCCTCCGGACCTGCCGTCGCCGCTACAATCAAAGCGTCGCCTCCAACCCAAGAGGTGCCTCGCCACGTCTTGCGAGTCCTGTTGCGCTCAATGCGTTGGCCAACCTGCGGCCAGAACATAGAACGATCACGCTCAACGTTGAGGAGCCACAAAGCACCACGTGGTTCAGTGGCGTAGGTGCCTGATACCTCAACAGTACCGGCTATGATGGCACCTTGCCCTGGCGAGGTAATCTTGATGCCGAAGGGAGAACGGTAGGCTGGAGGATGGGGACTTGAGGAGGCCGATCGCTTCCGGCGTGCGATGACCCAAGTTTTGACGAGGACGCTGACCGCACCCGCTGCGATGGTAGCGAGCGCCCCGATAATGACACCAAGCAGTTGCTCGGACATTCTGTTTCCTCCCCGATTAGGCCGGTTACTCTTCAGACGCGATCTTAGTGAACAACAGGATAGCCTTTCCCTCTGGGGCGACCCACACTTCATCCGAGTCCCCTGGATCGTAGTCCCAGGCGTGAGTAGTGTATCCGAAGAACACTCCGCTGCTTCGACTAACATCCTGTTCGGCAAACTCCATCCTGGCGTACAGGTCCTTCACGCCCTGGCCCGAGGCCAACTCGATCAGCTGGTCTGCTCTTGATCCTGCTGCGTAGAGTTCCCTGAAAGGAAAGCGCTCTTGATTGGCCAATCGGGGCTCGTCAATGGTGATGTGGGTGCCAATCGTCAACCCATAGTCCAGATTGAATGCTCTGCAGATGTCTCGTGATGCAGGATAAGGATTACTAAAGAAGGACACTCGGAACCGCACCTCCCGCCCCGAGACCGACTTGGGCAGGAGAAGAAAGCGCCGGACCATTCTTAGGGTTCCTTCGAATTCGTCCTTCTTCGGCTCCTCGGGCTCAGGTTTGCGCTGCTGAACGTAGCGAGCGAGGTTCGTGCGAAGTTTCTCAGTCAAATCGTCTTCATTGGTGAACGTGTCGACCGTGTGACGCTCTCGCAGAGCATCTTTGAAGGCCTTCAACTTCTCCCGGAGTGCTGGATCTACGTCTATGTCCCCGTAACGAACCGTTGCGTTTTGTTCATCCGCCATGTAAATCAGGATTTCTTTTCCAAGCCGCGCTGCCTGCTCATACTCAAGCTGGGTGTACGACTTGCCGGAACTTGGCTCGACAGAACCGACCCGAAACCCGATGATGCCCACGTAGACGTCGCTCTGTTCCAGTTCTGCCAAACAAGTCTGCAGCGGCTCCTCGGTCCTCGCCCCAAACTGCTCCATGCCCCTGACGCTAATATCAAAGTCTTCCAAGAGCTGCCACACGGCTCGCCGGTGAGACGCCAAGTCCACATACGTTGATGATATGAACACTGTCTTCTTCATTTCGCTACGCGTCTTTCTTGCAGTCTTGCCTTCCTGATCGCAGGTCCTTGTCAAACCCGCAAATCATCCAGAAACTCCGAGGCCGGAGCCACGCTGGTGATGAGCAGATAGTCGCGGGCCCGCGTGCAGGCGACGTAGAGCAGGTGGCGTTCGGTGTCATGGACCTCCTGCAGATCGGCCTCGTCGCCGACCATCGGCGATTCGTTCCTGCAAGGGTATGGTCTCGTCGTCACAGGCCATCACGACCACCGCCCGGAACTCCAGTCCCTTGGCTAGATGCATGGTGCTGATGCAGACGTGGCCCCTGGTCGTCTCGATGTTCTCGTCCAGGATCTTGAAAGGGGGATTCCCGCTTGCGCCGAGGGATCGGCCAGGACGCGGCCCCATGTTCGCTGTGAGGATCATGTCAGTGGCTCCGGGCCATGGGGTGAAAGAGAGCGATCAGGAATCGCCACGCCTCCGTGATGGATGCTCCTATTCTATCCTCAATCGGGCTTCTGTCAATAGCGGCGCAGAACATTTCAGATGGTCTGTGATGCTGTCACCCCTTGGCTGTGTAGTGACGATGTCGCCACGGAGCTGTGAACAAGAATATAGTGACATTGAACAGGAAGGAATAGAAGCGAGCAGGGGTCCCGGGCAAGTTCAGTCAGCGGTCGAAAATGGCGAACGTTCGAGACGCACCACGCAGTCGAGGCGGAGGCCGCGACCGTTACACTTCAACTGTGGCAAGCTGAGGGGGCATCGACTCCTCCGGGATTCTTTCCCCGCTCGCCTCGACGTCCTCCAGCTACAGACGAATGGCGTCCCTGGCATTCTCCAACGTCTCTTCCGAGGTATCTCCCTCAGTGATACAGCCTGGAAGAAGGGCTGGCACGGTTGCTGTGTAGCCTCCCTCTTCTGGGTCGGGGATCAGCAATAGAGTGTAGCGCTTCATCTCCGCGTCATCCTGGAAGCCACCGGCTGTTCCTCTGGGGAGCCTGGCAGCCTGTCTGATTCATTGCCTCCGGTCCTGCATCGTTCGGCTGTGCCGTTCGACCAACTACACAAGCCTGTCTCTTGATATTACAACTAACGCCGTTCGACCGGCACCCCCGCTTTGGATCCGTGTGACCCATCCCATGGCCAAAGCGGTTGAGACATGAAGAAACCGCGTTAACCAGTAATACCCTTTGCTTGCAGTATTTGCAATTAAGTGATAGTATTGAAAGATCGGGGTTGAGTTCTGTGGGAGCATTTGTGTCTGGGGTAAGCAATTATGAGAGCCGTTAGTCCCTCAACGATAGAAACGCTCGCAGAGTTGGAGCAAGAAATGGTTGCTGCGCGGCGTGAGCCGGCCGCAGAGGCTATCAGAGATGCCCTTACTGCTCTGGCCCGCCCCAACCGCGGTTGGCTCACCACCGGGCAGGCTGCGGAGAGGCTAGGCGTGACCATCCCGACCGTCAAGAACTGGATACGAAGAGGCACGCTCAAGGGAGCGCCGGTAGGCAGTCGCTGGGTGGTGTCTGAGGAGAGTGTTGAGCGAATATCGGGCATCCGCAAGGCCCTTGGTGATCTCGATGAAGAGGGTTATCCCACCCCTGAGGAGATCGCGAGCCTGACCAGAGAAGCCCGCCGCGCCGTAACGACGGGTAAGAAGCGGATTGGTGGTCGATAGGTCCATCTTCGAACGGGTAACCCTGGATTCGAGCGTTCTCTTAGGCGAGAAGAGCGCTCGAATCATCGCCGCAGCGGACCTCGGGTTCTTCAAAGGGTACTGGAGCAGTTGGATAGCAGGGGAGTTCGCCAGGGTGCGAACCGAGTGGATAGCCCGCCGTCTGATGAAAGAGACGCACAATATGGCCGAAGCCAATCGCCGGCTGGCTGCCTCCCGGGAGGCTTTTCTCAAACGCCTTTACGAGACTTATCCGGAGGCCGGCGCCGCCATAGCCAGTTACCTGAGTCAGAGGCACCCCTGACTAGCCCCAGTTTCCGGGATGCGCATCTGGAATTCCTATTTTGAAACGGGGACAGATTGGACAGGGCAGATTAGGCAGATTGACCCGCAATAATGGTCCATGCTATGCTGTCCCTGGATGTGACATATATGTAACAGCTTCGACCCCAAGGTACAACCTATCCAAGGAGGATGGCTATGCCGAAAACTGCAACTGGTCGATGGTCGGATATGAGGGAGCGCATAGTTAGCACCCCGGAACTCCGTGAGCAGTATGACCGAGCCAAGCACGCGATCGTTGTGACGCGCCAGGTACTGATGGAGATCGACGATGAGCGACAGCGTGCCGGACTCTCGAAAGCGGAGTTGGCGCGTCGTACCGGAATCACTCCTTCGGTGATCCGACGCCTGTTCTCATCCAAGTCCAGCAATCCAACGCTCGGGACGGTGATAAATATGGCCGGTGCGCTAGGTCTTGAAATCGAGTTGAAGCCCGCAAGACAGAATTGGGATGCGACGGTTGATAATTGGAACAGCATTCACCAAAGCAGACTATGCCACTGTGCGGCGGCTTGGAGAAGAATACCGGCGAAGAGTGCCTCGTAGCGTTATGTGAGCCACGACGCGTGGACCTGAAATGCCCAAGGCGAAGTTTACGTTTGGTGGGCGATACAGGACTTGAACCTGTGACCTTCTGTGTGTAAAACAGACGCTCTAACCAACTGAGCTAATCGCCCGCGCAGATCACCTTTGTAAAGGCGCCCCGCCGGGCGGCGGGACGCCTTAGCTCTCACAATGGTACGCCCGGCGAGATTCGAACTCGCAACCTTTGGCTCCGGAGGCCAACGCGCTATCCGATTGCGCTACGGGCGCCTACATATGGAATTATACTGCCGGGGATCGCTCTATAGCAACCGGGCTACTTCTTGAACTCCGGGCAGTTTTCTATCTGCTCGAAGCCGCTGCCCATATCCACGCCCAGGGCGTCGTACAGGTTCGGCTCGGCGGCGATGAAGCGGACCGGGTTGCCGGGGTCCGCATTGAAGTGCTGGAACTCCACCCCGTCCGGCTTGACGGGCAGAACCACTGCGTCGCCGGCTTCCCACTCGTGCTTCTTGCCGTCGATTACGGTGTAGCCCTTGCCGGCCAGGATATAGTGGATGCGCCCGCCCTGGTGCCGCTCCTTGCCGCTGCGGCTGCCGGCGGGTATCTCCTGGGTGAAGACGAGCAGAGATCGTATGGCGGTGGTATCGATGTTGGGATGGAGATTCCAGCGCATTTTGCCCTGCCGGTTGGTCTCCCAGGGTAGCTTGTTACCCTTAACTACCGCAACGGCGTCTTTCTTTAGCGCACGCTCCTTGTCCCGCCTCTGAAATAGCTCTTCTAGTCTGTCTGCCATTTAGTTCCCCTC
>JAUSEJ010000262.1 GCA_030650265.1 Dehalococcoidia bacterium
CCGGAGGCAAGTTCACCCGGGTACGATATTGTCGTTCTATCCCGTGTCGGCATGCTTTCCCAGCATCGTGATGCCAGCGGCGTGTCGCTGCCGTCCAAAGTGATGAGTCTCGATATGTCAGGGTCTATGGGCCTGGCCTACGCTATCATGGTGGCCCTGTGGGAGCGTGAGAAGACTGGCCTGGGACAGCGGACAATAGACGTTGGCTCCGAAACCGGGTATAATGGGCGCGATCACCGCGCTGCTGTTTTGGCGAGCGCGATGTGGCTCTTTTGAGTCCGCGAGGGGGTTGGAAATGGATCGGCGCTCAGAAGATCGCGTCACCAATTCTTCAGCCAGAAAGCCCCAACGTTCGGGAGCATTGTCGCCCTTTGTCGGCAGAGAGGAAGAGATACAGCGCCTGACCGAAGCGTTAGATCGCGCCGCCGAAGGGGAAGGTGGTACCATCTTCCTGACTGGAGAGCCGGGCATTGGCAAAACCCGCCTTGCGCGAGAAGTCCTTGCTCTGGCGAAGGATCGTGGCTTCACTGTGCTCGAGGGACGCGCTTTTCCTCTGGAGGCGGGATTGGCTTACGCACCGATCCTCGATGCCTTCGGTCCCCTGCTGCGCAGCCTTGACTCCGCTCGCCTGGAAGTTCTAGTAGGTGAGCTACCTAGCCTGGGACGGCTGTTCGACGGTCTTCGACTTCCTCCGCCAGAGCCTTTAGGCGACCCAGCCCTCGAGAAGACTCGTCTTTTCGAGGCGATATCCCGCCTCCTCGAACGACTGACACAGGAGGCGCCTGTCGCCCTACTAATAGACGATATTCATCGGGTCGATCCAGCATCGCTCGAGTTGCTGCTCTACCTTGCCCGCGGCTTATCGAATAAGAACTCGCTGTTGTTCTCTACGTATAGGTCCGACGCCTTGAACACATCCAGCAGCCTGCGAACAGCAGTGACATCCTTACTGCGAGATGGGCTGGCCGAGGAGATCATCGTTCCCCGCCTTGCGCCAGACGCAGTCGACAAGCTGGTCCGAGCTTTACTCGGTGGAGATGTACCGGCGGATTTGGTCGCTCTTCTCGATTCCCGCGCGCGCGGGACCCCTCTCTTTGTTGAAGCGCTTGTTGCCGCTCTCATCGATTCCGGCAATCTGGTGCGCAGCAATCATGGCTGGCTACTTGATCACGAGAAGCCAGTGGCTCTGCCCCGGACTGTTCGACACCTGATTCTGGAGAGACTGGAGAGGCTCGCACCGAGCGAACGCCGTATCATTGATCTAATAGCGATAATGGGAGGCGGTACGTCGCACACAATCCTCCGGGCTGCGAGCGGCCTGAACGAGGAAAATCTCCTTGAGGCCCTACAGCGTCTTAGAGCTGCAGGACTGGTGGCCGACGAAATGGATGCGTTGGATGTAGCCTATAGCATAACCCACCCGCTCATTCAGGAGGTTGCCTATGCTGAGCAGCCGCCTGCAGCACGCCAGCGCGGCCACATAGTAGCAATTCAGACGCTAGAGTCCTTCTCAGAAGAACAACCAGATAACATTCTCAATTTGGCTCGCCACTACCGTGACGCTGGCTCTGAGGCCGACCCTGATCGGGCGGTGGCGGCGCTTGTAGCCGCCGGAGAGCGAGCGCTTGCGATCTATGCCAATGAGGAAGCGGCGCGGCATTTCGAAGGTGCATTGGCGCTGGTGCGTAAGGGTTGGCGTGCGCCGCTCTTAGGCGAATTGGAGAAGCCGCTTGTTCCGTGGCTGCTCGAGCGACTGGGCGACGCGTGGAAACGAATTGGCAAGCTCGAAGCCGCCGTCGAGGTGTGGGGCGAAGCGCTGGCCGAGCGAGAAAGCGCGGGCGACGCCTTAGCGGCGTCTCGCCTTCGCCGCCATCTAGCTAAAGCGGAATGGGATCTTGGGCACTTCAATAGCGCTCAGGCTCACCTAACGGCTGGCCTGGCTTCACTGACTGGTCGCGATCCTTGCCAAGAGTTGGCCGACCTACACTTTCTGCGTTTTGACATCTGTTGCAGGATTGGGGATGTAGCAGGTTTGGCGAATACCGACGCCGCCCTTCTGTCTATAACCACGAAAATGGCATCGCCACGGACAGAAGCCGAGGCCAATCTGGTTGCCGCCACTTCCTGTTTGTGGCAGAATGACGTCGTTACTGCTCGCAAACGCGCCCTTCACGCACTGATGGTAGCCGAGCAGGCGCAAGACCTTCTCATTACGTGGCGCGTCCACGAGGAACTGGTGAAAATTGGAATGCGCCTGGGCGACCATCAGTTTATGCGGGATCATGCTGAACGCGGTCTGGCTGTAGCCCAGCGTTCGGGTGTGCCGTTCTTGGAAGTCGTTCCTCGCTCTCAGCTGGCTGTCGCCAGCTTCATGGCGGGGGAGTGGGACAAATCGCTGCACTATAGTGCAGAGGCTGTTATGCTGGCTCGTCGGGTCGCAGGGCCTCGCGACCTGGCCTACTGTTTAGCTGAACGGGGGATGATCCTGGCGTTTAAGGGAGACTCGGTCGAGGCCAAGGCCTGTATCTTTCAAGTTAGAGCAGCCGTTGGTGGTTCTTCCTGGGAAGGACCGGCTGACCGAGCGATTTTTGATGCTATCGACCTTGCCGAGATGGCCTTTGCCCTTGAGCAGTCTCAGGTCGAGCCTGCACTGGACATTGCTAGAGGCTTTGATTGTTCGTCAGCTTCTTCAGCCATAACTGTTAGTCCGATACACTCCAGCATGCCTATGGCCTTGATGCTCCTGGCTGAAGCTCAGGTTAGGGCGGGAAATCCATTGAGCGCACTGGAAACCGCTCGATCGATTACTGATTTGGGACCAACTGATGCACCATATCTGGTCGCCCTTGCCTCCCGGTCCGAAGGCCTTGCCCGTCAGGCGCTATGCCAACCTGAAGCCGCCATGGTTTGTTTTCGTCGGGCATATGAGACATTCTCCAGCCTTGATATGCCCTTCGAGGCTGCGAGATCCCTCTTGGAGCAGGGTATCTTAGCGCCTCCTGCAATGCGGGAACTGGCCACGACGAAAGGACGGGAGAGCCTGGCCATATTCGAGCGCCTTGGCGCCCGCCGTTATGCAGACCGCGCCAGGCAGTTACTTCGGGGGCTTGGTATCTCGTTACCTGCCCCACTCCAGACTCACGGCAGAGCGGGTCATCTGAGCGCACGTGAACTGGAAGTGGCGCAACTCATCGCAGGGGGCCTAAACACGGCTGAGGTCGCCCAGCATCTGACCATCAGCCCCCGCACTGTTACCACTCACCTCCATCGAATCTACGCTAGACTAAATGTCCGCTCTCGCTCAGACCTTGTTCGATACATGATTCAGGGTGGACCCATCGGCACGGGTCCAGGTAACGAGAGAGCGTGAATACGTAAAATCTTTACATAGTTCCTCGGATGCTCACGCATGCCTTCTCTGCTATATTCAATTTGTCATATGACACTTTTAGTAAGCAAGGAGGACAGGTAATGACCCAAATAGCTGAGCTCCAGAAAAAGTATCCCAATGTTCCCAAGGACATTATCATCAAGTGGTCGGT
This sequence comes from Dehalococcoidia bacterium, assembly GCA_030650265.1. The sequence goes on from JAUSEJ010000262.1 coordinate 3,543, forward strand.
CCTGGCCAACGGATTAAAAGATAGCAAGGACCTCGATAAGCTAAGTTACTGGGTGCGGGCTTCATCTGGCGGTTACCAAAGCTACGACGAGGATCTGACGCTCAAGCGCATGAAGGAACAGACGCCGTGGAGAATAAAGGATAATCAGGTTCTGCGCCCCCATTATCTCGCGATGAAGAGCGGCTTGGGCGTTCCTACCCAAAGAAAGGACCGTAGCCCCTATACGATAAGAGAGATAAGCGATGGCAAGTTCGCTTTGTTCGAAGACGAGGAAATGGTCGATGTCGACCTTTATCCTGCTCCGCGAAGCGGAAATCAGGTGTCAAAACGGCTGGAAAGCCTAGTGACGAGCAAAGGGACGCCAGTGAACGATCTGGTGAGCTTGCGTCCCAGCGGGCACTGCTATCTCCTACACCCCGTGCGACATTGCGAGTATTTCAACACCGGAGAGCAGTGCAGATACTGCAACTACAACCCGACGCAGGAGGATGCTCGCTCTGCCGGCCTTAGCCGGTCCACAACGATCAACCCGGATGAGGCGGCCGAGGCTTTCAAGATCATCGGCTCAGAGATTAGGTTTTTCGAAGGTTGTCTCGAGAGCGGCGGGTTTGCGAAGAGCGAGGGGGTAGCGAGCGTCTATGTCAGATTTGTGGATAAGCTTTGCAACTCAATTCCCTACCGAACTCACATGAAGATCGTCTGTGAAGCGATGCCCAGGCAGGAATTGCTAAGGTTAAAGGACGCAGGCCTTTCGGGCCTCATGCTCACGATGGAGACATTCGA
>JAUSEJ010000011.1 GCA_030650265.1 Dehalococcoidia bacterium
GCCGCGCCAATCGTTGCTTATCCTCTCGGTCTCTTTGACTGCTGCGGCGTGAGCGATGGCTCTGCCTGCGCGATCATTACCACGCCGGAGATCGCCAAGGCCCTGGGCAAGGACGACAGGATAAGTGTAAAGTCCCTTCAGATTGCGGTGAGTAGTGGGGCAGAGATCGGCCACAACAGTTGGGATGGCGATCATTTCGTCACGACTGCTAAGGCTAGCAAGAGGGCTTACGAAGAGGCCGGTGTCACCAACCCGCGCGACGAGATCAGTATGATGGAAGTTCACGACTGTTTTTCCATTACCGAGTTGGTCACAATGGAAGACCTGTACATCTCACAGCGGGGTGAGGCCGTGAAGGATATCCTTAGCGGCTTTTACAACGCGGACGGGCAAGTACCGTGCCAGATAGATGGTGGCCTCAAGTGCTTCGGGCATCCGATCGGTGCATCCGGACTGCGCATGATCTACGAGATGTACCTTCAATTGCAGGGAAAGGCCGGTGAGCGTCAGTTGAGTAATCCCCGGCTTGGACTTACCCACAATTTGGGTGGCATGCCGTACCAGAACGTTTGCAGCATTTCCATCGTTGGCCGCTACGGCGAATAGCGGCGAGGCCGGTCGACCGGGATCTCAATTATGGTCAGTCAGCGAAAAAGAAACTATATAGGAGGTTGAACATGGGCATGATGGATGGCAGGGTAGCCATAATCACCGGGGCGGGCAGGGGAATCGGCCGGGCAGCCGCCGAGATGTTTTCCGAGGAAGGCGCCGACATCGTAATCTGCGAACTGGATGCGGGACCGGCCGAGGAGACTGCGGAGCTAGTAAGAAAGAACGGCCGCCGGGCGATCGTCTGCGCCGGCAATCTCGTTGAACCCGGTCTGCCTGAGCAGATCATGGCGGCGACTGCTAAGGAGTTCGGCCGTTTGGACATCCTCGTCAACAACGCTGGCTATACCGCCGATGGCGTGATCCATCGAATGAGCGATTCGCAGTTCCAGGCCATGCTGGATATCCACCTTGTAGTTCCCTTCCGCATGATTCGCGCCGCGTCGCCTCTAATGCGTGATGTGGCCAAGAAAGAACTCGAGGACGGAATTATCGTCCATCGCAAGATCGTCAACGTTTCCTCTGTCAATGCCTGGGGGCAGGCCGGTCAGATCAACTATTCGGCGGCGAAGATGGGCATACTTGGCCTGACCAAGGCAGTCGCTAAGGAGTGGGCCTCATTCAACATCCACTGCAACGCAGTATGTTATGGTGGTGTTGAGACTCGTTTGACTGGATCCAAAGAGGCAGGCGAATCAGTAATGGGATACGCCGTTGGCCTTCCTCAGGCAATGTTAGACGCTCGAAGAGCGGCAAACCCGACCGGTCGCAGGGCTACAGTGCGAGAGGCGGCATCGGGCATATTCTACCTTGCCTCACC
>JAUSEJ010000018.1 GCA_030650265.1 Dehalococcoidia bacterium
CCCCGTTTTGCCTGATGCAGAGCGCATCCAGCGAGTTGCTTTACCTGAGGCGCCGGCTATTGGCGAAGTTATCGGGCTCGCGGTCGTCGGCGACTATGGCTGCATCATGCGGTTCGAGATGCAAGCCACGAAAGGGTCAGGCCGGATAGTGCCCCTCGGCTCGATGCAGCGTGTGATGCGAGAGAGCATCGAGGCTGCTGCTCAGTACATCCGGGCAAAGCACAAGGACCTCGGCATCGACGCTGAATGGCGCCACAACTTTGATGTTGCCATCCTCGCCACCTATATGGGCGTCCCCAAAGAAGGCCCATCGGCGGGCGTCACAATCGTCACCGGCATCGTCTCCGCTTTGACCGGGCGTCCGGTGCGCACTGACTTGGCCATGACTGGCGAGATCACGATTATGGGCAAGGTTCTGCCCGTCGGCGGCATCCAGCAGAAGGTACGTGCAGCCTACGATGCAGGCGTCAAAGAGGTAATATTGCCGGCAGATAACCTCAAAGAAGCCCAGAGCCTACCGACCTACATCACCGACGCCGTGAAACTAACCCCTGTTCAGGATATCAGCGAAGTATTGGCACATTCATTTACCAAGTGACACAGTACCTGCAAAACTCAGTCGCATGACCAAACGAAGACCATGAGTGCAGCAATGTGATTCAGCAGGCCTGAACGCGTTAGGTAGATTTGTATAGATTGAGGTTGGGAATGTCGCGGTAGGCTGTAAGGTTCCTTGTCACGAGGGTGAGGTCGTGTTCGAGGGCAGTGGCAGCAATGAGAAGGTCCAGAGTTCGGTGGCTGATCTGACGCCGTTAACGGCGCAAGTCTTGGCGAATTTGGCCTTTGCGTTTGGCCGCGGCTCGACTAATTCCTAGAACATCAGCCTGCTTCAGAAAAGCACGGAAAATGGCCTCGGCAATGGCGACCCCTGCAAATAATTAGGCCTGCGGTTGCCGCGGTCGGGCGCCGGCGAGCACAATGGCCTGTCTCAGTACCTCGTAGGGTTGGGCGCCCACGCTACGCCTGCCACCGACGATATACGTTGGCACGCCGTTAATGCCTAGCTGGTGGGCCTCCTTCGTTGCTTCCATCAGGTGACGCTCATACCGGCGCCCGGCCAGGGCCTGGCTCAAAGCCTTGCCATCGAGTCCAACCTCCTCGGCGAGCGCCTCCAGCCTCCCGATCTCGCCAATGTTTATGTCATCTTGAAAGTTAGCCTCAAAAAGCCGCCGGTGGAATTGAGTAAGACAACCGGCCTCTCGGGCGAATTCCGCTGCCTCAAGGGCGAGATGGGAATTTGGCATAAGGGAAGGCAATCTCATAGTAAGGCCTACCCCGGCCGCCAGACTGTGCATACTCCCCTCAATCTGCTGGAGTTGCTCCGGTGAGTAGCGCGCCTCCCATAACAATCCCTCCGGTGGCAACTCGGGATGGATCTCGAGGCCCTTCCACTCCACCTCGATGTCGAACTCCTTCTCCAGCCTCTCCATCGGCACAAGGCCGATGAAGCAATATGGTCAAATGTAGTCCGAATAAACCGTCACCCGCACGCGCTCGTCGCTCATACCCGCCTCCTCATTGTCCTAGCCCTTCAGGCGTTCTTCTGACCAATAAATTACCATAGGCCGGGCCCAATAGCAATGGTCGTTTTGGTCAATCAGGGTAGGCCGCTAGATCCGCCAGTCCCAACGCTTGACATACCAGAAAAAATACGATTATCCTATAATAGGATCAGACATCTTTATCGCCATCGAACGGCAGGGGCTGCCTCCCGACGAGGCGGTCAATGTTGTTGTGGCCGAGGATGTCTTTCTGGCCAGCCAATAGGTGCGCACGATCTCCTGGTCGCGGTCACGGCGCTCACCCATGGTTACGCTGTCCTCACCCACAATCTGCGCGATTTTCAGCGAGTACCCGGGCTGGTTGTTAAACGGCCAAATTGGAAGTTATAGCCCCGATGATTGATCATCCGGGCTCCGAGCTACTTGGGCAGAACTTCAAGGCTCACCCGCATTGCTGGTAGCTATTTCGCTATAGTTCATTCTGTGATAACATGCGCGCGTCCAGTGCGAAAGATTTGGGAAGCCGGAGGTTGAGGATGCGTATAGACGCGGTACCGAAATGGGACATTTCAGCGGACGTCGTAATACTGGGAACCGGGGCCGCCGGCATTTCGGCGGCTATCGAGGCTGCTGGCGCCGGCGCCGAAACGCTGCTGGTGGAGAAGGAGAGAAATCCCTTCAAATCGGCCACGGTGATATCGGGCGGCGCCATCAGCTTCGCCGGCACGGATCTCCAGGCGGAGCGGGGCATCGAAGATTCCAGCGATCTCTTCTTCTCTGACCTCTTGAAAGTAGGCCGCTCGAAGAACGACGTCGAGCTAGTGAAGACGTTCATGGACCTGCAACTCGACACCTACTACTGGCTCAAAAGCAAAGGCATCGAATTCCTCTCGATAGTCGTGGCTGCCGGGATGAGCGTGCCCCGGGCCCACATCGCCCGCATGGGCAAGACCATGAGCCTGCTGGCCGACGGCGCGAAGCAAGCGGGAGCACGGCTTCAATTTGACACGAAGGGCGAAAGACTGGTAACCGACGAGGCTGGCAGAGTGGTCGGGCTCAAGATTGCGGGACCGGAAGGCCAGAAATTCGTGGAGGCCAGAAGAGGAATTATCATCGCTACCGGCGGCTTCGGGCACTCTGATCAGTTCGCATCGCTAACGCCTATCGACGTGAGCAAAATAAGGAACTTTACGGCCAGGAACAGCACCGGCGACGGTCTCAAGATGGCCTTCGAACTAGGGGCTGGCCTCAGCGACCTGGCCTACATCCGGCCGACCTTCGGCGCCGCGGTCAATGCCGCGAGTACGCACGATATGCTCCTTGCCAACTACCGTGGCGCTATCATCGTCAATAAGATGGGAAAACGATTCGTAGACGAGTCGCTGCCGTACAAGGAGATCGGGTCGTTTGCCCTCTCCCAACCGCAGGGCGTGGGAATAATGATCTTTGACAGCAAGATCCGGGACAAACTACAGAAGTACTGGCTCGGCTTAAACTCGCGCCTGGGAAAGCTCTGCAAGGAAGCGCCTGGCATCGCCGATCTTGCCAGCGCCATCGACGTGCCGTCCGGGGTGCTGGTCGACACCGTCGAACAGTATAACGACTACGTCGAGCGGCGCGACGATCGCGAATTCGGCCGGAAGGGACTGGCCGGGCCGGTAGGGGAAATGGTCAAACTGGACACGCCGCCCTTCTACGCCTTCGAGGCGGTGGGCGCCCTTGTGGGGACCTACGCCGGCCTCACGATCGACACGAAGACCCGGGTGCGGAACGTCTTTGGCGAGGTCATTCCGGGGCTATACGCCGTGGGCGAGGTGATCGCCGGCTTTCATGGCGCCGGCTACATGACCGGCACGGCCCTGGCCAAAGCTTTCGTCCTCGGCCGCATCGCCGGACGAGAAGTGGCTCTGTGAGAGCAAGGCAAAGGGCGATACGAAGCCGCTTCGCCCTTTGCCTTGCTAACTTCGGCGTTTCGGCAGATAACCCAGCTTCTTTAGATGCCGCCGTGCTGCCGCCTCCCGCTCTTCAGGCACCAGAAGAACGGTCTTGCCATCGATGTTCGCGATACGCACCATTCCTCGCAGCGAGGCGCTGCGAGCCAATTCCAGCAGTAAGACAGCGTCGTCAGCCTCGAGCACCAGCGCTTTTCCCCCATCCAGTAGAGCCCCCAACTTCCTGTCCGTATCGGTGAGGAACACGCTAACCGTCTGTGGCAACTCAGACTCTGAAAGCCCGCTTCCCAGGCAAAGAAACTCGCTGACCCGACCAACGCCTACGCCGGTTTCGGCGGCCTCGACTAGTCTATCGCGGCTCAGACGATAGACGTCTTTGCTCTTCTCGATTCCGACTCTCCCCAAAAACGCCCGATCGTTCGGCGTTACCGCCTCAGCGTCGACGATGACCATGTCGAGATTGGGCAGTACTTTCAAGAACGGTCTGACGGTCAATCTGGCTGGTTGAATGTATTGCTCAGACAGGCCCAGAACGAAGGCCCCAAGGTTGGTTAGCCGGATAGCCAGCAATCCATCGTAGCGACTCAAGCTTTCGAGGTCGTCCACGCCATGCCGGTCACCTAGGAACCGATCTGCCTCTCTAGGGTTGACGTGGGACATCTCCACGATTCCCAGCGTGGCGGCGTATTCCATCAGCAATACCCGCAGGTAGGAGGCGATGACGATGTTCCAATATCCTACCCCGGTCAGTTCCAGCATTCCGTACTCCAGAGAATAGCCAAGGTAGAGACCGCTGTAGTCGCCGCGCACTATTTGCGGGTCCAAGCCCTCCGCCCGCAAAAAGCGGAAGAATTCCCCAATCTTCACCCAACGCCCAATAGGACAGGCCATCAACGCATCGGCAGGCCCGTCACGTCGGGATTCCGGATCGGTGAGATGCGTGTACCTTGAGTTCTGCCCCTTTATGTTGCGAACCCGCGATAGTTCGTCCACGATATCGTTAGCGAGCCAACTCTCCCAGAGATCACGGATGTGGTGAGCCTCGAGTGGCTTCCCGAGAAGCGCTTCTCCGCGTTTGGTGAGAGCCAGTCGGCCTCCCTTCATCGCGGTGGGACGGGCCCAATCCGCCGCCTGCACAAGCATCAGGAGGGCCAGCGGCCGAATCGCATCCTCAGCTTTGTCGTAATCCAAGTCCTCTATGTAGTCCCCGATCTGGAGCAGAGCTCTCAGGTTTCGAACTGCGGCCAGTGTGGGGAGTTGACTGGCGCCAACGCTTACCCTTCCCACCTGGATCAGATTGAGGGTCGCGGACAGATCATGGAAGATCGCGAGTTCGGTCGCCACCAGCATCGGATCGCTGCCTTTGCTCGTTGTTCTGCCAGGTGGGTCATCGCTGCTGGCCATTGGCGAAGGGGCTGGCTTGGGCGAAAGGGAATGCACTATCGTCGCAACCTCAAGAGTGATGAAGTACCCTAGTGAGCGAAAATAACAGAAGAAAAGATCGAAGGTTGTGGCCGGACGCTTCTCTCCGTAGACAGAATCAGATGACATGTTTGGCGATGGGGCCTCGTCGTATTTCGAATGAATCTGCCCTGGTTCATACCTTCCCTCGCTGCTATACGCGACCTCGGCGATTACCAACTGCTCGAGGGGGGAAAGCTTGGCCCATAGGCGACGGACCCTGACCGGATCGCTGAGCGTCTCGACAAGGAATTCCACCATTTCTGCTTTGTGCTGCGGTGGTCTGCCTACAAGGGCATGGCAGAACCATTTTAGCTGCGGCACGTGAAAATTAGACAGACCTTCTTGCAGGCCGGGCAAGACGTATATCGGCATGTCGGACATAGATTGATTTCAACCTCCAAGGGCGCATCGCTTGTCGCCCCAAGTTATAATGATCGGCCAGTTGCACAAGAAGCATAGCCACCAGTTATAGCATTATGAGCGAAGATGTTGGAAGCCGCCGGGACGATGAAACAGCTAGTCTTGCGGCCGGTCATTGTCCGCATTCTTCCGTTTCAGTCTTCCGGCTTTCTTTAAACTGTCGTTGAGAAGGAACTCGATCTGGGCGTTGACGCTGCGGAAGTCGTCTGCCGCCCACTTCTCGATGGCGTCGAACTCCTCCTTGTTCAGCCTAAGAAGGAACTTCTTCTTCTCGATCATCGACGGTATTCCCGCATCTAGTAAATCGATCCCGTATTGATGACCGGCTGGACGTCCTTATCCGAGACGGGGGCGACCAGCAAATTGTTTACCATGGCGGCCTTCTTTTCATCGTCAAGCTCGATGATCTTCTTCTCGCTCAGAGCCTGCAAGGCGCTCTCGACCATGCCCACTGTGCTCCCTCGACGATCGTCTTTCTCGCCGCCACGATGGCCTGCGCCTGCTGGCGTCGAAGCATAGCCTGAGCAATCTCCTGCGCATAAGCCAGATGGCTGATGCGCGACTCGATGATCGCCAAACCGGCGACGTCGAGACGGGCCTGCACCTGTCTCTGCAGACTATCAGCGATCTCTTGCGGGCTCGCCCGCAGCGACGACCGACCATCGTCGTGAGCATCGTATGGATAATCGGAGGTAAGGGCGCGGATAGCAGTCTCGCTCTGGATGGCCACAAAGCCCTCATAGTTCTCCACGTCGAAGAGCGCCCTCGCCGAATCGACCACCCGCCAGACGATGACGGCGGCAATCTCGATCGGGTTGCCGTTGAGGTCGTTGACCTTGAGCGTTTGACTGTTGAAATTGCGAATGCGGAGCGACACGTGACGCTTTACGGTGAACGGGTTGGTCCACCAAATGCCAGCATCCCGGATGGAGCCGATGTAGCGTCCGAACAGCACCTCCATGATTCATTAGTAATATGATATCATTATCATATCACCAATCAGGAGAAAGTCAAGACCAGGGAATCTGGATTGATTTTAGCCCGCTGCATGATATACTTGATACAATGGACAACTCGAATTGCCTGAAGCGCGGGAATTGACGGGCAGAGTAGCTGCCGGTGTTAGAATGGTCCAAAGAATTCATGGTTCCCCTGTCTACCAGTCTGGTAAAGAATAAACTGAGCGGAGGGATGAGATGAAAGACAAAGAGAAGCTGACCACAACCGCAGGCGCCCCTGTCGTCGACAACCAGAATTCTCTGACCGCCGGGCGGCGTGGACCCATGCTGCTACAGGATGTCTGGTTTCTGGAAAAACTCGCCCATTTCGACCGTGAGGTCATTCCCGAGCGTCGCATGCACGCCAAGGGTTCCGGGGCCTACGGTAGCTTCACCGTTACTCATGATATCACCCGCTATACCAGGGCAAAGATCTTCGCTGGGGTGGGGAAGAAGACCGATCTCTTTGCCCGCTTCTCCACGGTGGCCGGCGAGCGGGGAGCGGCGGACGCCGAGCGGGACATCCGGGGCTTTGCCCTGAAGTTCTACACCGAGGAGGGAAACTGGGACCTGGTGGGCAACAACACGCCCGTCTTCTTCCTGCGCGATCCGCTCAAGTTCCCCGACCTCAACCACGCCGTCAAGCGCGACCCCCGCACCAATATGCGCAGCGCCCGCAACAACTGGGACTTCTGGACTTCCCTGCCCGAGGCCCTGCACCAGATAACCATCGTCATGAGCGACCGGGGCATTCCCTACTCCTACCGGCACATGCACGGCTTCGGCAGCCATACTTTCAGCTTGATCAACGTCAACAACGAGCGGTATTGGGTTAAATTTCACTTTGTAACGCAACAAGGTGTCAAGAATCTTTCCGACGAAGAGGCCGGCGCCCTCGTTGGCCGGGACCGGGAAAGCCATCAGCGCGACCTTTATGAGAGCATCGAGAACGGCGATTTTCCCCGGTGGAAGATGTTCATCCAGGTCATGCCGGAAAAGGCAGCCGCTACCTGTCCTTACAACCCCTTCGACCTGACCAAGGTTTGGTTCCACAAGGACTATCCCCTGATCGAGGTGGGTTTCTTCGAACTGAACCGCAACCCGGATAACTACTTTGCGGAGGTCGAACAGGCGGCCTTCAACCCGGCCGCCATCGTGCCCGGCGTCGGTTTTTCACCGGACAAGATGCTGCAGGGTCGTCTTTTCTCCTACGGCGACGCCCAGCGCTATCGTCTTGGCGTCAACCATCATCTAATCCCGGTCAACGCTGCCCGCTGCCCCTTCCATAGCTATCACCGGGACGGCGCCATGAGGGTCGACGGTAATCACGGCAGCACTCCCGGTTACGAGCCCAACAGCTACGGCGAGTGGCAACAGCAACCGGAATTTGCCGAGCCGGCGCTTGGTCTGGATGGAGCTGCCGACCACTGGGATCATCGCCAGGATGAAGACTACTACACTCAACCGGGTCTTCTATTCCGCCTGATGAGCGCCGACCAACAGGCCGTGCTTTTTGCCAACACCGCCCGCGCTATTGGCAGTGCACCGAGGGAGATTCAGGTCCGCCATATTGGCAACTGCTTCATGGCCGATCCGGCCTACGGCAAAGGGGTGGCCGACGCCCTGGGCATTCCCTTTAACGATTTGGCCATCGAGGCTTAGAAAGGGTTTCCACCCTGACCACCGCACGTGCTGCGCTTGAACAATCCTGCTCGCCATGTTAACATAGCGTATATCTGGGGTACGCCTGGCTGGTAAACATCTAACATGCAGGGGGCCTGCCGAACACCGGACCAGACCGCGATCGCTCGCTTTCCCTGTAATCAAACGTCCACTTGGGGCGAGCGGTTTCGCTGCGACGACCAAAAACCCGGCAATATTACAAACAGCGGAGGGGAAACATGCGCTTCAGTTTCACCGAGCAGCAGGACGCGCTGCGATGCGAGATCAAAGACTTCTTCGACCGGGAGTGGAACGACGAGGCCAAACAGCAGGCCGAGGCAGCGGGAGATTCGGCTACTGGCCATTCGTCGACTTTGTACAAGAAGCTGGCTGACCGGGGCTGGTTGGCCTTGAATTGGCCGAAGGAATACGGCGGTAAGGGCTGGACGCCCATGGAAATGTCCATCTTCAACGAGGAATGCGGCTACTATCGGGCGCCAATCGAGGCCTTTAGTTTGACGTCGATCGTCGCCAACGCCATCATCCACGCCGGGAACGAGGAACAGAAGCAGCAGTATCTTCCCAAGGTGGCGACTGGCGATCTATTGTTCTGCATCGGCTACTCCGAGCCTAACGCCGGTTCGGATCTGGCTTCCCTGGAGACCAAGGCGGTGCAGGATGGCGACGACTATATCATTAATGGCGTGAAGACCTTCAACTCGGCCGGCCACCATGCCAATTACTGCTGGCTCGCCACCCGCACCGATTCGCTGGCCCCGAAACACAAAGGCATTACCGTTTTCCTGGTTGACATGAAAAGCCCGGGCGTCACTGTTCGCCCTCTCTACAATATTGCCGACGGCCGCGCCCAGAATGAGCTAGTCTTCGAGGACGTGCGAGTACCGAAAGAGAACATGGTGGGGGAGAAGAATCGGGGCTGGTACGTTATCGCCAAGGCCCTCGATATCGAGCGCATCAGCACCAGCGCCTGCGGCAACCAGCGCCGCTCGCTCGAAGAGCTAATCGAGTTCTGCAAGGAAACCAGGAGCAAGGGCATACCGTTAAGTAAAGACCCGCTGATCAGGCAGAAGCTCGTTGGACTGGCCACCGAGATTGACGTGGCGCGCATGCTGGCCTATCGGGTAATCTGGCTGCAAAGCCAGGGGGAGATTCCCGACGTACCGGCCTCCATGTTCAAACTATACTCCAGTTCGCTTTCCCAGAAAATTGCCCACGTAGGGGTCGAGATCCTCGGCCTGCGCGGGATCGTTAACGGGGCGTCCGGGTGGTCCTACATGAATGGCCGACCCGAGTACGCGACCCGGCTTACCGTACCGGCCACCGTGGCCGGCGGCACCAATGAGATCCAGCGCACCGTAATCGCCCAACGGGGGCTCGGCTTGCCGAGGTAGTTCTTCCCGATAAGGACCCATTTCGCTCTGTAGATCTGTAGAAAGGACCTTGTGAACATGGAATTCGGTTTCACGATGGAACAGGATATACTACGCAAAAGCGTGCGGCAATTTATGGATACCGAGGCGCCCCTCACCCACCTGCGAGAGATGGAAGCAGACGCAAAAGGCTATTCGCCCTCTCTCTGGCGCCAGATCGCCGGTCTGGACTGGATCGGGATAGACTATCCCGACCAGTATGCTGGACTCGGTGGCAGCTTCGTCGACGTCGCCGTAGTTGTCGAGGAAATGGGGAGGAAACTATTCCCCGGCCCCTACATCCCCACCGCCATTCTCGCCGGCCAGGCACTGCTTGCCGGCGGAAACGAGCAGCAGAAGAGCGAACTTCTACCAAAGATCATAAGAGGGGAGACCATCCTCACCTTTGCCCTGACCGAGCCGAGCAATACTTACGAGGCCTGGGGCGTCGAGACCAGGGCTACGCTGGCGACCGGCGGCGGTTTCGTGCTTAACGGGACCAAGATAGTGGTGCCCTTTGCCCATGTCGCCGACCTGATTATCGTGGCGGCCCACACCGGTCCTTCTGAGAAGGATGGTCCCACAGAAGGCAATATCTCTCTTTTTCTCGTCGATCCGGGGGCGGCGGGCGTGCGAATCTCTCCCATCCGGATTACCAGCAATGAAAAGGTCAGCGCTGTTGTTTTGGAAAACGTACCAGTGGCGGCGGCCGATCGTTTGGGTGCGTCCTCCAGACCGCTTGGCGGCGACTGGCCGGTAGTCGAGGCAGTGCTGAGTAGGGGCAAGGCCGCCATGTGCGCCGAGATGGTTGGTGCAGCCCAGGGCGCACTGGACATGGCGGTCAACTATGCCAAGGAGCGCACGCAGTTCGGCGGACCTATCGGTCGCTTCCAGTCCATCCAACATACCCTTGCCAGTTTAGCCACAGAGGTGCAAGGCGCCCGCTTACTTACCTACAAGGCCGCGGTGGCGATTGCCGGGGGCGACCCTAACTCAGTAGATGCTTCAATGGCCAAGGCCTACGTCAGCGAGGTGTTTTTGCGGACAACCCGCGCTGCGTCGCAGATTCACGGCGGCTACGCCTTCATGAAAGAGACCGACATTTCGCTGTACTATCTGCGCGCCAAAGCGGCCGAGGCCATCCTGGGGGGACCGGACGCGAACCGGGAGCTAGTCGCCCAACAAATGGGCCTCTAAGCAAGCTGTCGTACATCGAGCGACCTCGCTTGAGATTAGCAAGCATCGTGGTCATATCGGCTGATCTTGACATTCGCCCTTTGGGAGAGGGGAAGGGCTCTATGGATTGCTGAGGGCGCTGACGATCAAATCGGCGTAAACTTGCGCCCCCGCCGGTCGCAGGTGAATGCCATCGTCCCAGAATAAATCGGGACGCTCGATACTGGCAGCATACCAATCGACTGTCGCCGCGTTCTGATACCGCTTCACCCCATCAACCATCACACCGTTGTTCGGACCTTCCCAGCGACGGGGTACCTTCACGGTGATGAATATGACCCGACGTGCAGGCTCGAGAACCTGCATCAATTCATCAAACTCACTAGCTGTGAAAACACCGTTATTACCAACTTGGACGACTACTACTTCGCCCAACTGGCCAGTAAAGCGGAGGGACTTGAGGAGACCGACCGCCACCGAGGCTTGACGGCCCACCGCCGCGTCGACGTCGATCCCGGCAATAGCCTGCCGCAGCGTGCTAATAGCCCCGAGCATTACCGAATCGCCGATCGCCGTCACGCTGCCGCTATTCACCGCCCTGACTCTCTGTACTGGTACGGGCGCTGATGCCCCGTCACCTGGCTGAGTGGCTGGCGATAGAGAATCTTCCACCAGCGACCTGTCATTCGCGCCTTGCTCCATGCTGTCAATGCCCGTCCGAAGGCCCCTCTGCGGAATGGCGTTTCGACATAGCGGTATGACAGCTCCGCCAACAACATAGTCGCCCCCAGTCGCAGGAGGAGCAACGGCATGCCATCGATCGATACGTCAAGATGCGGTCTGGTGATCATGAAGATCGGCCAATGCCAGAGATAGATGCCATACGATCGCGTTCCCACCCAGCGTAGCGGCTGCCAGGCCAGAAGGCCCCGACCGAGGTGGGCGTGGGGATGGACCACGACAGCCAATGCTGCGGCAGTGGCGAGGTCGACCAGGAGGAATCCCCCCCGGTAGAGGAAAGGCTGAAACTCGTCAAGCTTGCAGAAGAGCCATATAAGGAGGCCAAGTGCGCCTAGTCCGACCGCGTCGAGGGACAACGATCTGGCCAAGCCCGCCCTTGCCGGCAAACGCCAGGGAGACCAGACGAAAGCCAGAGCGGCTCCGACAAGAAGTCCGGCTGCTCGTGTATCGGTGCCGAAGTATATTCGGGCAGAATCGACCTCTGGCTGGTAGAGCATTGCCATCCAGACAGTCGAGGCGACTATTCCTGCCAGTATGGCGAAGAGCAGACCTCGCCGTCGCAACAGTCGTATGCCGATGGCAAACAGCAGCGGCCAGAACACGTAGAACTGTTCTTCGACGGCGAGCGACCAGAGATGTCGAAGCAGTGACGGCCGGCCCATGAACTCGAAGTAGGATTGGCTGGCGACCACGAGGTACCAGTTGGTCGCGTAGCCAAGCGCGGCCAGGGCGTCCAGACGCAGGCCGGCGATCTCCTGGGGGGAGGTAGAAGACCGCGTAGGTGAGAGTGACCAGGATCATCAAGAACACCGCCGGCAGTAGCCGGCGGGCTCGACGGATCCAGAAGGCCTTAGAATCGATCGCGCCGCGCCCCTGCCACTCTCCCAGAAGCAGTGAGGTGATCAGGAAGCCACTGATCACGAAGAACGCTTCGACGCCGAGAAAGCCGCCAGGGAACCAGGTGAGGTCGGCGTGGTACAGGATCACGACGATGACGGCGAGCGCCCGTAATCCATCGATTCCGGGTACGAAGGACAGCGTCTGACGCCAGGCCGGTGGCAATCTAGCCGCCATTTGCGATCGCCCCCAACTACTTTGACTTGAAAGTTTCTGTTTCCCCTAACCGTGCCAGAAATTCCACGGCCTGACAGACCTGACGTCTATCATTCGTCGATGGACAGCCAGTCCCTGGTATCCGGTGGTTTGCCGCAGAGAGCTTACCTGGAACACCTCTAGTTTACCCTGGATAGAGGTATGGACGAGAATAGTCCGACTATCGTCCGTCCAATTCATCTCTCACGGCCTTGGCCAGTTTCTGCAAGTTTATCGGCTTCGGCAGAAACGCTCCGGCTCCCAAAGCCTGTACCGCCTTCACCCGGTCAGACTCAGCGTAGCCTGAGACGATAATGACTCTTTGCGCCGGTCTCAACTTCCTGATCGCCTCGTAGGTCTCCAACCCGTCCATCCCCCCCGGCATGATCATATCCAGCAACACCAGATCGACCGGTTGATCTCGCAGATAGGCAACCGCCTTCTCACCACTAGCGACCGCGTTCACAGTATAGCCCAGGCCGGTTAATAGTGTACGGTCGACTTCAAGCTGGAGCGCATCGTCGTCCACTACGAGAATCGTCTCCCCACCCCGCTGAACTTCGACTCCTGGCACAACCTTGACCGCTTCGCGACAAATAGGAAAGTACAGACTGAAGGTAGAGCCGATTCCCAGCCTGCTAACCACGTCCACCAAACCACCGTGATCCTCGACGATGGATTGCACCACACTGAGACCAAGGCCGGTGCCACGCCGCCTGTCAGTGACCTTGGTCGTGTAAAAGGGCTCGAAGATCCTTTGTATTGTCTCAGGGGACATACCGCAGCCTGTATCCTGGACCTGCAATCGCACGTACTCCCCCACCGTGATCCGGCCAAATCCAAGCTGGTCTTTATCCAGATAGACGTTCCCGGTCTTGACCATGAGTTCGCCCATATCGATCATGGCGTCTCTGGCGTTCGTCACAAGGTTCGCAATCACGCGCAAAAGTTGCGCGGCTGAACCCTTTACCGGCAGGAGATCAGGCGCCAGATCAAGGTCCACAATCAGAGTGTTCGGTGGTTCATGCATCTGCGCCAATGCCTGTTTCACCAGGTTATTCAGGGCGAGGGGCTCCTGATTGAAGTGGCCGCGCCGGGAGAGGGTCAAGAGATCTTCGTTGATGGCTGCCATCTGCAGGGCGGAGTTTTCTATCAGGTCCAAGTAGCGCAGGACAGCGTGAGAGGCGGGCAGTTCCATCCTGATCAGTTCCGGATAGGCAGTCATCGGCGTGAGTAGTTTGTTGAAATCGTGAGCCACCTGGCCGGCAATCTGACCGGCCACCTCCAGGCGCTTGGACCTGCTGATTTGCTCCTCCAGAAGCCTGCGATCGGTTATGTCCTCGATCATGTACAGGCTGCGACCGACACCGCCATCATCGATTTGCAGAGGAGCCGTCGTCATTCGGACCCATACAGCGGTCCCATCGGCCCGGGTAAAACGCTTCTCCTTCTGCAATCCGGCGGTCCTTCCGGCATTCGCTAAAGGCTGGCCTCCTGCTTCGCCCCCGACCTCCTCGAACAGTGACAGGCTAATCCGGTCCTTGCTCGCATCCAAATCCTCAGTTCCAGCGCCTATCTTGGCGAACATGCGGTTCATTTCCTGAATTTGTCCACTAGAGGAATCGATCAAGGCGATACCCAGAGGCGCCTCCTCGAACATGGTGCGGAATCGCTCCTCGCTCGCCATCAGGGCCTTCTCCGCCTCCAACCTCTCCAATTCCGCCCCGGCGCGTACGGCCACCGTTTTCAGGATCTGTTCAGCCTGCAAACGATTTGCCAGCGGTTGGCGGCCGATAACGGCGATCAAGCCAATCGGCTCGCCGGTATAGCCCCAAAGCGTTACGCCTATATAACTCTCCGCCCGCAGATCCTGGAGCACCTGATCCCGGGGGAAGAACTGGCAGACGCTGGCGGGGAAACAGCAGACGGATTTGCCGACCACATCGCCGCTCGGAGTATCCTCCAAGGCATACGTAACGTTATCCTCAAAGTGGCCATCGCAATAGACGGTCACTGTCCGGGCCATTAGCCCGTCTCCCTCAAGACGATCGAGGCAGACATAGAACATTTCCAGTTTCTCCGCCAGAAACGCCGCCAGTGATTGGAAGAATT
>JAUSEJ010000031.1 GCA_030650265.1 Dehalococcoidia bacterium
GGGTTTGAGAAGATGACGGCGTACCATTCCACGAAAGGCGCTATGCTCAACGCGAGGAATCCTAGATTGGATGAACTGATTGACATGGTGCCGCAGACGGCGGACCCTGCACAGAAGAAGAAATTGGCGTTGGAGGCCGCCGTTTTGGCCAAGAACGAGTACAGCCTGACAGGGGTTCTGAACATCTTTACGGTCTTGGCCCTTGGACCCAAGGTCGGCGAGATAACTACGGTCGCCGGGATGGCCACTAACGCCTACAACCTCGCCACTGTAACACACCCAAAGTAGGCAGTTGGAGGCAAGCATGGCTAGGAGCAGGACAGGCGCAGTGACAATTGTGGAGGTGGGGACTCGGGATGGCTTTCAGAGTGTGGCCGCAGAGATCCCCACCGAAGACAAGATAAAGATAATAGATCTTCTGGCGGAGGCCGGGATCACCCGGATAGAGGCGTCCTCCTTTGTTCATCCCAAGTGGGTACCTCAGCTCAAGGATGCTGTCGAGGTCTTCCGGGGGATTGCCTATAGGCCTGGCGTCTCCTATAGCGCCCTCATCCCCAACGAGAGAGGGCTGGATCGGGCCATCGAAATTGGGGTGAAAGAGGTGGTCTATGTCGTCTCCGCCAGCGATAGCCTCAATCGTTCAAACTTCAACCGCAGCACCGCCGAGTCCCTGGCAGAGGTATCCGCTGTTGCCGCCAGGGCCGGGGAGCACGGCATACGCTTTCGGGGGGTCGTCGCCGCCTCTTTCGGCTGTCCCTTTGAGGGTCAGGTCCCGGTAGATAAGGTTATCCAAGTGGCTCAGGAGTTTCAAAGGGCCGGGGCTTTTGAGGTATCTCTGGCTGACACGGGAGGTATGGCTCATCCCATCCAAGTCAGGGAGACCCTGGCGCGCTTTCTCCATGAGGTCCAGGGCGTGGATGTGTCCGTGCATTTTCACAACACCCTGGGAGTGGGCATGGCAAACGTCCTGGCGGCATGGGAGTCGGGCATCGGCATAGTCGAGTCCTCCATCGCTGGCCTCGGCGGTTGCCCCTATGCTCCGGGAGCGCCAGGGAACGTCCCCACTGAGGGAGTGGTTTTCATGCTACATAAGATGGGGGTCGATACGGGCGTGAACTTAGATAAGTTATTGGGTTGCGCCGAGTTAGTGAGGCAGACTATACATAGGGAGGCCTGCGATTAGTAGGGCTTTTCCAACAGGAGGCAAAAAGTGACCGCACTTGCTGGTCTTCGTATTCTGGACCTGACGCAGCTTCTCGCAGGTCCCTATGGCTCCATGCTCTTAGCCGACCTGGGAGCGGAGGTGATAAAGATAGAACAGCCCGGCATTGGAGACCTCGCCCGAGTTCTACAGGAGAATGATCCGAAGTTCCACTACAAAGGGATGAGTGCCTATTTTCTCACTCTGGGTAGAAACAAGAAGAGCGTTACTCTCAACCTCGGCAAAGAAAAAGGGCGAGAGGTATTCTACGACCTGGTTCGGGTCTCCGATGTGGTCTTCGACAACTTCCGGCCCGGGGTGGTGGAGAGACTGGGGGTCGACTACGAGACCTTGAAGCAGATAAACCCCCGCATTATCTCCTGCTCCAACACTGGCTATGGCCTCACCGGCCCCGGCAAAGACCGTCCCGCTTACGACGCCTGCGTCCAGGCCTTCTCCGGTGGCATGAGCATCACCGGGGAGCCGGAGGGAGTGCCAATGCGGGCGGGCGTACCTTACGGTGATCTCTGCGGTGGTGTGTTCTCCACCCTCGGTATTCTGTCTGCTGTCTACGCCCGGCAGACGACGGGGGTCGGCCAAAAAATAGATGTTTCCATGCTCGACGCCCAGATCTCTCTGTGGAACTACATGGCTACAATGACGCTGATGGCTAATGAGAATATCCCCAAGATGGGCAATGAGCACTTCGTCCACGTGCCCTACAATGCCTATAAGGCCGGGGACATCTACGTTGTCCTGACGATTGTTCCCGACGCCCACTACGAACTGTTCGTCCGCGCCCTTGAGGCATTGAACCTTCCTCAGGAGTATCAGGAGGATGTGGACTACCTCAAGCAGGCCAGTCTTTTGAAGCGGGCGGGAAGACAGGCGGAGAGAACCAGGATCAATTCTACCCTCACCCACCTTTTTCCGGCCAAGCCTGCCGCGGAGTGGGTGGAATATCTTTCGGGCAAGGGGATTCCTATCGCCCCGGTCTATACAGGAGACCAGGCATTCAACGATCCTCATGTCATCGCCCGCAGGATGATCGTAGAGGTGGAGCACCCTCAAGGTGGCACATTTAGAGAACCAGGCAACCCCATAAAGCTCTCGGATACCCCGGGGGATACCTTCTCTCCGCCGCCCTTGCTGGGTCAACATACGGAGGATATCCTCGCCGGCCTCCTCAAATATGCGCCGGAGAAAATCGCCGACCTGAAGAGGGAGGGCCTGATCTAGGAGATCCATGGCTTTGCCTGGTCTGGCGGTAGCTACGTGACGCCAAACTGAAATCGTCCCCAATTGCCTCTTCGTTATGCTGGCTGCTTGAACAGGGCGGATTCCCCATGCTATAATCACCTGGTGGTTTGCGTCATCATACAGGCTAAAGCTTGATTGCTAGTCGACATGGTATACGGCCCGACGGTGTCTTGCCAGACCCCACATCCTGAACTTCGGACCAGTCTAGAGGAGAACGACATGTTCGTCATCGGCCTGACCGGTGGGATAGCGAGCGGCAAGAGCACTATTTCAAGCATGCTCGCCAATCTCGATGCAACTATTATCGACGCCGACAAAGTTGGCCACGAGGCCTATCAGCCCCATTCGCTGGTTTGGGAAGAAGTGGTCGCAGCCTTCGGCCGGGATATCCTGAAGGAAAACGAGGAAATCGATCGCCCAAAGCTGGGCTCTGTCGTGTTTCGCGACCCGGCGGCCATGCTCAAATTGAACGGAATCATGCATCCGCGCATGCTTGAGATGATGAGGCAGCGAATCGACAAGCTCAAACAAGAGGGCGTGCAGCTCGTCGTGATCGAAGCGGCTATTCTTATTGAGGCTAAATGGACACCCCTGGCCGATGAGGTCTGGGTGGTCTATATTCCGGAGGAAGTGGCCATCCAGCGCCTGATATCCCGAAACGGGTTCAGCCCCGAGCAGGCGAGAGATAGAGTCAGGTCACAGATGCCGATCGACGAAAAGGCCAAGCTCGCCGATGTGGTTGTCGATAACAACCGTGCCCTGTCTGAGGTTGAGATAGAGGTCAGGGCGGTGTTGGCCGGAGTCAAGGCGCGCTCCGTGTTGAAGGATCAGGGGAGGTTGAGTTGATGAAGCGTGGCGACTCAGTGCCAGCCGACGAGCAAAGATATTCGGTAGAAGAGTATCGGATAAAGCAAGAGCCATACTATCTACCCATCAAGAACGAGATTGAGGTTTTCGAAGCGGCCTACGATCAGAAGATTCCCGTCCTCCTTAAGGGCCCGACCGGTTGTGGCAAGACGCGCTTTGTGGAATACATGGCCTATAGATTGCATCGTTCTCGCGCGCGCGTCGAAGATTCGGGGCAGCAGTCGGACGGAGAGGGTGTGCCGCTGATCACCGTGGCTTGTCACGAGGATTTGACGGCGAGCGACCTTGTGGGCAGGTATTTGTTGGAGGGCGAGACGACTAAGTGGATCGATGGGCCGCTGACGAAAGCCGTGAAGACAGGCGCCATCTGCTATCTGGATGAGATCGTGGAAGCGCGCAAGGATACGACAGTTCTCATTCACCCGCTGACTGACCATCGCCGCATCTTGCCGGTCGAGAAGCGTGGCACGATCATCGAGGCTCATGACGCCTTCCTACTGGTCATTTCTTACAACCCTGGCTACCAGAGTGCTCTGAAGGACTTGAAACACAGCACCCGTCAGCGTTTTGTGGCCATCGAGTTTGACTATCCGCCGAGAGCGGAAGAGGCTCGTATTATTGCCCACGAAAGCGGCGTAGACCAGGAGATGGCACTCGGGCTCGCCAAACTTGGCGAGAAGGTCCGCAATCTCAAGGAGCATGGTCTTGAGGAGGGGGTTAGCACGCGCTTACTCATCTATGCCGGCAAGCTAATGCAAAAGGACATTTCACCCCGGCAGGCCTGCCAGGTAGCGGTCGTTTGGGCCATAACCGACGACCGTGAAATGCAGCGCAGTGTCGAGGAATTGGTTTCTACCATTTTCGAATAATTAGAGACCCTTCATTGTCACCCTGAGTGCAGCGAAGGGTCCGTAGCCCAGGGTGCGGATTCTTCGTCCTTCTCGGAGGGACTCAGCAGGACAGACGAAACGTACAAATAGACTGGTGTAGTGGACGTGTTGGATGAGGATTGGGATAATATCGGATATTCACGGCAACGTGAGCGGCCTTGAACAGGCGCTCGAAGCGATGGGGCAGGTGGACGAGATTCTCTGCGCCGGCGACCTGGTATACCAGTACCGATTCTCCAATGAGGTCATCGAAATAGTCCGCAGTCTAGGTGTCAAGTGCGTTCGGGGCAATCACGAGGACATCATTATCTCTCACCATGGGGCGAACCTGCGCGCTTCCGGTACCATCAAGCCCGAGAACCTCAGGTACATCACCAATCTCCCCATCCGTTTCGAGGAGCAGATTGACGGCAAGAAGTTCTACATGGTGCACGGCAGTCCCTGGGACCCCCTGCGTGAGTATGTGATGCCCCAGGACAGGCGGATCGAGCAAATGAAAGAGATCGATGCCGATGTAGTAGTGATGGGACATACCCATTTCCCCATGGTTAGAAAGGTGGGGAAGGTGTTGGTGATCAACCCCGGTTCATGCGGTGATCCGAGGGATCACTCGTACGGGCTTCGTCTGACCTTCGCCGTGCTCGACACCGAGACGGGTGAAGCAGAGATAAGGGTTATAGAAGAAGCCGAGGGTCCTTCAACTGAAGGATTGGCATTGTTCACAGGGGTCTGATATCTCTCCATGACTACTTTCGATCAGATACTCGCCAGATTTGAAGGCGAGCTCCAGCGTTATTCACTCGCCCTAGCCCTCGAATTCCGAAAGGCCGCTGAAGCGACACGCCCTAACCTGACCTTAGAGCAGCTTGAGGCATGGTCGAGCGAAGGTCTGGCCATCGCCCGCAACTCCTTTCGCTCGTGGGAAGCGGCGGCGGAGTTCTTCAAGGCCTCGGCAGCCATCGCCCGGCAACTGGGATTTCCAACTCTGATGGCCTGGGCGGCCTGTGGCCGTGACCTGTCTAGTTGTTCGGCAAGTATTGCCTCCTCTTTTTTCGGATCATCTCCCGACGCCCTCGGCCTTATCGCACCTTCTGATATCGATATTTGGGTCAAATCGGGAAGGAGTCTCTACAAAGAGACATGGAAAACCGGGCTACTGTGCGGGCAGTTCTTCGCCACAAGTCCTGTCCTTCTCCGTCATCTTAGCGTC
>JAUSEJ010000035.1 GCA_030650265.1 Dehalococcoidia bacterium
CGAGGACACCTCCAGTTACGAAGAGCTCAAGGTGTTCAAGGCTGGCTTGACTGAGAAGAGGGACAGGTTCATGGCTACGACCATTGATGAAACCATGGGGGACGGAGAAGTAGCTGTCCTTTTCGTCGGGGCTTATCACGACGTCCACCTATATTTGCCGGCAGACATCGCAGTTCAACAGCTGAAGGAGCGAGATAGGGTCAAGGCCTACTTTGAGGAGTTGGCGTCCGGGAGAGGAGAGAAGAGATTTCGGCAACTGGCCCGCTATTTGAGATCTCCGGTACCTGCTCAGCGAACAGTGTAAACTCTCGCCAGGCAGGCGACTTCACAGAAGTCCGGACTGTTCACTGCGGTCTTAGGAAGCGAGCAGTTGCAAGACATAGCGTTCTTCGCCCTAAAAGAATGCAAGACTATCAAGGCAACCGGTCGCTACCGAAACATGCCCATGAAGTTCGGCATACGACCGGTAGACATCTGCTTCATCATTTTACGCATCTGGTTGAATTGGTTGAGAAGCTGGTTGACGTCGGCGGGCACAGTACCGCTGCCGCGAGAGATACGACGGCGACGGCTGCCGTCGATGATGTGGGGATTTCGTCTTTCCAGGGGAGTCATCGAATAGATGATGGCCTCGATCCGTTTCAATTGCTTGTCGTCGGTCGCCTCCGACGGTAGCTTCTTGCTCAACGAAGAAAAGCCAGGGATCATGTCGATTAGCTGGCTAAGCGGACCCATCTTCTTCACCTGCTGAAGCTGGGACAAAAAGTCTTCGAGGTTAAAGGTCGCATTGCGAAGTTTCTTCTCCATGGCCTTCGCCTGATCCTGATCGACGTTTGCCTGTGCCTTCTCTATCAGGCTCAATACGTCGCCCATACCCAGGATACGTGAGGCCATGCGGTCTGGATAGAACTGTTCAAGGGCGTCGAGCTTCTCGCCAGTTCCTACCAGCTTAATGGGCACTCCTGTAACCGACTTGACAGATAGGGCCGCACCCCCGCGCGCGTCGCCGTCAGTCTTGGTCAAGATCAGGCCGGTAAGCCCAACTTGATTGTTGAATTCCTGCGCCGCCTTCACCGCATCCTGTCCGGTCATGGCATCGGCGATGAAAAGGACCTCGTGCGGCTTCACCTTGCCCTTTATCGCTACCAACTCCTGCATCATCGTTTCGTCGATATGCAAGCGCCCGGCCGTATCTAGAATGACATGAGAAGCGGCGATCTCCCGGGCCCGCCGGAGGGAGTTATTGCAGATATCCACCGGTTTCGCCTTGTCTTCGCTGTAAACCGGTATATCCAACTGTTTGCCAAGGGTGATCAATTGAGTGACAGCCGCCGGCCTGTATACATCAGCCGCGACAAGAAGAGGATGATGGCCAGAACGCCGGAGATGGAGCGCCAGCTTTGCCGCAGTGGTAGTCTTGCCCGATCCCTGTAAACCGACCAGCATGTATACTGCCGGCGGCTGGGAGGCGTTCTCGAGCCGGCTCTGCCCGCCGCCGAGAACGTTGACCAGTTCTTCGTTCACAATTTTCACGACTTGCTGGCCAGGTGTAAGGCTCTTCAACACCTCAATGCCGACGGCCTTTTCGCGCACACGCCCGACGAAATCTTTGACCACCTTGAAGTTCACGTCAGCCTCAAGCAAGGCCAGTCGAACCTCGCGCAGCGCCTCCTCGACGTCCTTCTCAGTGAGCCGTCCCTTATTGTTTAGCTTCGCAAATACCTTCTGAAGTTTATCCGAAAGGCTCTCAAACATCATCTTCCTCACTATTTATATTTTAACCCGATCGAGATACCGCGGTCAAGCCAGGCAGAGGGCTGGAACGCGATCAAGAGATTGATTAGCAATCAGAAAGGCGGTATAATTCGCCATAACAACTGCACGAGAAATCGGCGGGGCCAGATGGGCCGCACCAGATCTATCGGCCTGATCGAACGGAAGTGGTTGGTGATGGACAAGCACATCAGCGACAAGAACACCTACCCTGTACGGGGACCGTCCTTCGGCCTGGGAGCGAACGCACCTTTCGTCGGGCGTGACGACGAGTTGAACCGCTTGACCGCTGCCTTGAACATGGTGGCCGATGGTCAAGGACGGATTGTCTTCCTAACCGGTCAACCTGGCATCGGCAAGACCCGCCTGGCCCACGAGGCTCTCGCCCTGGCAAAGATACAGGGCTTCACGGTACTCGAGGGACGGGCCTATCCGCTAGGGGCAGGACTGGCCTATGCCCCAATCATCGAGGCTTTCGGTCCACTGCTTCGCAGCCTTGATCGAGCAAGATTGAAGGTTCTGGTCGATGGTCTGCCTGATCTCTCCCGCCTGTTTACTGGCCTTCGCCTTCCTTTTCCGCCCCTGTCTGAAGGACTTGGCGATCATTCTCTGGATAAGACTCGTCTTTTCGAGGCGGTCATGCGGCTTATCGAACGACTGGCAAAACAGGCGCCAGTTGCCCTTTTCATCGACGACCTCCACCGGGCAGACCCCGCCACTTTCGAACTGCTGCACTACCTGGCGCGCGGCCTCTTCGTTCAACGGGTGCTTTTCCTTGCTACCTATAGCGACAGCCCTCTTGACGCTAACCGTGGCCTACGAGCCCTGATCGGGCCACTTCAGCGCGATAGACTGGCCGACGAGATAGTTGTGCCCCGCCTGGGCCAGGAGGCCCTGCACAAGATGGTACGGAGCATGCTTGATGGCGCGGCGCCGGCGGATCTGATCACCCTTCTCGATGCTCGTGCTGGCGCCACTCCCCTGTTCGTCGAGGCATTCATCAATGCTCTAGTGGAATCGGGCAATCTGTACTGCACCGACCGGGGCTGGGAGCTCAATACCGGTGGAGCGACCGCCCTACCGCCGAACGTCCGACGCCTCATCATGGACCGACTGGAACGCCTGGCGCCGGCAGATCGTCGAGTTCTCGACCTGATCGCCACCATGGGTGACGCTACTTCGCACCTGATCCTGCGCGCAGCCAGCGGCTTCGAGGAAAATGTTCTGCTCGAAGCGCTGCGCAATCTCAGAGCCACTGGATTGATCGCCGAGAGCCTGGACGGATCAGATGTCGCCTACAACATAACTCACCCGCTCGTTCAGGAGGTAGCCTACGGTGAGCTACCGGAGATGGTACGCCGACGGGCTCATCTAGCAGCTATAGAGGCGCTCGAACGACTGCGTCCGGAAGACGTAAACCGTCTGGCCCGTCACTATCGTGGCGCCGGGTCTGAGGCCAACGGCGACCGCGCTTTAGCGGCCCTACTGGCGGCTGGCGAGCGGGCTTTCACACTTTATGCCCACGATGAGGCCGCCCGGCATTACAGTGCGGCCCTGGCGATGGTGCGCGATGGCCGCTATTCGCGGAAGACGGCCCCTGGTGGCGACGACCCCCTGCTCCCATGGCTATTGGAGAGATTGGGCGAAGCGTGGGAGCGAATTGGCGAGCGAGCTGCCGCCGTCGGCCTGTGGAACGAAGCGCTTACCGAGCGAGAACGAGCAGGCGACATGGTGGCTGCATCTCGCGTTCGCTGCCAACTAGCTGTGGCCGAATGGGACAGAGGTCACTTCGAAACTGCGGAGTCTCACTTGCAGGCTGGCCTGACGGCGCTATCAGGCCAGGAGCCTTGCCAAGAACTTTTGGACTTGAACTACGCTCGATTCAGTATCCTGAGCAGACGCGGAGATGTCGCTGGGATGAAGGAAGCGGTGGCAGAGATTCTATCCGTGGCCGAGCGTCTGGCGTCACCGACGGCGGAGGCCGAGGCAAATCTAGCCGCCTCTTTGTTTAGTCTGGGACAGGGCAATATTACTGCCGCGCGCGAGCGAGCACTGCGTGCCGTACTAGTGGCGGAACAAGCGCAGGATATGGTAACTCGCTGCAAAGCCGACGGCACACTGGTAACAATCGGCATGCGCCTCGGGGACCACGCCTTCATGCATTACCATGCTACTCGCGGATTGGCCGTGGCCCGACGCCTTGGCGTGCCGTCAATTGAAGTCGTTCTTCGCTCTCGTTTGGCCCTCGCCAACTTCATTTCTGGCGCCTGGAGCGAATCCTTGCGGAACAGCCAAGACGCTGTCGCCCTGGCCCGACGGGTCGGCCACGCCCGTGATCTGGCTTATGCCCTCGCCGGTCGAGCCATGACACTTGCTTTGCAGGGGGACTTGGCCGAGGCCGCTGATTGCGTCACCGAAGCCCGCCTCGCCTTTGGCAGCGGATTACCGATGGATAGGTTCATCTCGGGTATCGTTGACATCGCCGAGACGTCCCTCGCGCTCGAGCGGGGTCAATTGGAGCGCGCGCTGGGCATTGCCAGAGGCTTCCTTGCGCCGCCGGAGTCACAAGGCACTCCATCTGGATTGCTGCCACCATACCTGCCGATGGGCTTGATGCTGCTCGTCGAAGCTCAGGTTGCGGCAGGAGAAGCCAAGAACGCGCTGAAGACCTCTCGCAGCCTCGCCAAGCTGGGTCCAACCGGCAATCAGTATATCTCTGCACTGGCCTCCCGGTCTGAGGGTCTGGCTCAACGGGCTCTGGGTCAACCGATGGTTGCTATCGCTTGTCTGACTCGGGCCCACGAAGACTTTGCCGCTCTGGAAATGCCGTTTGAGGCAGCTCGATCTTTGCTGGAACTGGCAGATTTGGCCCTCCACGGAAAGGGTGGGAAACCAGACTTGGCCATCAAGTCTGCACAGCAGAGTCTGGCAATTTTTGAACGACTCGGCGCTCAGTACTATGCGGAGAGAGCCCGACGCCTGCTTACCGCTATGGGTATTTCGCCGCAGTCAACCCGCCGCTCCCGTCTGGGGGGGATCTCCGTCAGCGCTCGAGAGCTAGAAATAGCGCGATTGGTGGCCCAGGGTATGACTACTTCGGAAATTGCCGAGCGACTGACGCTTAGCCCTCTTACCGTCACCGCTCACCTACGCCGCGTCTATGCCCGATTGGGAATCAGCTCGCGGACCGCTCTGGCGAGATGCGTGATCGAAGCAGGTCTGCTGTAGAATAGCCTCTGCCAGTGGTTTGCGGCATGGTCATTCCGATATCTTATTTAGCAACCCAAAATGAATCGGTTCGAGAACTCATTTCGAAAGAGAATCTGGTTTGATAGTCCGTTTTCTCCTATACAGACTGGCGACGACTGTGTTATAATAGGGAATCCTTACGATATCAACTAAGGTCATAGACGACCCTGAGATCTCTACGTCAGAGCAAAGAGCCCTTCCGGTGGAAGGACGACCCTCAAAGTCTCATTGTTGATGAATAGGATTGGCAGTGCAAGGATACCGGTCTTCTCTGTGCAACTAATTGTTCGTGGGTATCTCATTCCAAAGCAGTCTCGGCACAAAGAACGCAGACCAGTGTATCCCTCATCGAGGCAGCGTCTACCGCAGTCCCAATCCCGGATCGATAGAAAAGGCAGCGGGAACCGGGCACAGTTGAAACTGGCATCAAGAAAATGGGTTCAACCATGAAAGGAGATGGGAAATGGATGGTTCAATGACAGTGATTCTCGATCCAACCGGGTTGGAAAGGTCTGGAGGCCTTAATCTAGCTCCCCGTCCGGAAGACCTGAGGGGAAAGACGGTGGGCATACTGGACAACGGTCGCTGGGTGACCTGGGGCATGGTCGCCGAGCATTTCACGGACAAGCTTAAGGAGCACTACGGCGTTGCCGATGTCATCTACCTGAATCAGGAGAGGGTAGGTCTGGAGCAGGGTATCGGTCGGGACGAGAGTCTCGCAGACCTGGCCAGCAAGGTTGATGTGGCCATTGTCGGACTCGGCAACTGAGGGGGCTGCACATCGAGGCTTGTCCTCGAAGGAACTGAGTTTGAGAAAAGGGGAGTTCCGGCTGTCACTTTTGTCACCGAGTGGTTCTTGTCATTGGCCCAGACCGTCAGGAAGGGCGCCGGTCTCACGGACCTCAATCTGGTGGTTGTACCCCATCCTTTTGACAGCCGTCCGAAGGAAGAGGTCATCGAAATAGCCGATAGACTGTTTGGACAGGCTATGGCGGCCCTCACAACGGGAGCCCTGGTGCGGGTGACAAAGTAAGCGGTCCTATCGCGGTCCCGAAGAATAATAGGAGGATTGATCTATGGTGACCTCACGACAAGTTGAGGTTTCCGGGGCGATTGACGCTATCTTCGATGATCTGTATGAAAGAGGGTGGACCGATGGCCTGCCCGTAATCCCTCCCACTGCGGAGAGAGTGAAGGCCTTCGTCGCCTACACGGGCCGGGACCCTGGCGAGGTAGTAGCGGAAATCCCACCAGACAACCACTTGGCAACTATAGAGACGGTTGCCATCAATGCTGTAATGGCTGGCTGCCGGCCTGAGTATATGCCGGTGTTGCTAGCCGCCATTGAGGCAGTCAAAGACCCTGACTACAATCTGGCGACAATGCAGGTTACGACTAATCCGGCCTCGCCCTTTTTGATTATCAATGGCCCTATACGCGATCAACTGGTAATCAACAGCGGTGCGAATTGTATGGGCCAGGGCTGGCGGGCGAATGCCACAATCGGGCGGGCGCTCAATCTCCTTCTACGCAACGTGGGTGGAGCTAAGCCGGGTTCTGTTAGCAAGTCGACTCAAGGGATGCCCGGCCGGTTTACGATGTGCATAGGAGAGAATGAAGAGGCCAGCCCCTGGGAACCCTTGCATGTAGAGCGAGGAATGTCGGCCAACCAGAGTGCGGTTACAGTGGTGCCTGCTGCCGGCAGCGTGCAGCTCTATGCGGGCAGCAGAGGGGGAGATCGGTGTCTAACAATTATCGCCCACTCCATCACCGCAATGGGGACCAATGACATGATCGCTCCTCTGGCCAAGGGGAAGCATAACGAGCCAGTCATCATCATGTGCCCGGCCCATGCCCAAATGTGCTTTGATTTGGGCATGTCCAAGAAGGATGTCAAACGCGTT
>JAUSEJ010000039.1 GCA_030650265.1 Dehalococcoidia bacterium
GAAGACTAAGACCGCCGAACAGGCGCCCAAGGTCAGGCAAACCGTCCACCAGCATGACAAGATGGGCTGCGCCGAGACTGCGAAGCAGTGGGCTAAACGCGTTGAGGATCGGGGCATAGGCAAGCTCCCCTTCGAGAGGTAGGGCCCGACCTTCGAGGACCGTGAAGCCACGTTCTCTGGTCAGAGACAGAGCCTCTCGCGCCAGACGGGTCTTGACAATACCAGGCTGGCCGGTCAGGAAGACTATGCCTCCCTGCCCTTCGGAGGCGAGGGTCAAGGACGTTGCAAGACGACGGAGCTCGCCATCGCGCCCGACAAATGGCGACGCCACTCCCGAGCGTGAGCGCCTTAGGAACATTGGATTAGCACCACGGTCGTCCTGGCGCTTGTCCATCTCCGCCTACCTCCGGGCTAACTCGGTCTATAGCGATTGTCAAATCGGTAGTTGCTAGATGTTCATATTATACTCTGTAATGCGGCCAGCGTCTATCGCTCAGTTGGCTTTCGGATGCCAAGTTTCACCCGAGAGTGCTGATAGCTCCCCAGTCGCTTACCGTTTTCTGCCGAAGACGCCGCCACCCTCTTCCACATCGATTCGCAGGGTCACGAGGAAATGCGCCATCGTGCTCCAGAAAGCTGTGGACATGGTCAACTCGACGACCTCCGTTGAGTTGAGGAACCCCCCGACTCGAGCAAAGGTCTCGTCTGTCACATCTCCATTCCTGGCCAGTTCGTCGGCGAAGGTTAGCACCGCTCTCTGCCGGTCGTCGAAGGCGCTACTCTTTTCCCATTCGGGAACACCAGCAATCTGTGCCTCCGTTACGCCGACGTCTCTGGCGATCGCTGCATGCTGCTCCCACTCATAACGAGATCCTCCGATTACAGCCATCCTCAGGATGACTATCTCCCGCAACTTCGCATCCAGTTCCGCCCTGGTCATCAGCGAATTTCCGAGTTTGATCATGGGTAGAAGGGCTGCCCGGCTATGACCTGCCATCCGGTAGACATTGAGAACCTTAGCCCCGTTGCTCTCTAACTTGCGATAGACCTCCTGCACCTCCGGCGAGGCACTGTCTCGCTCCACATAAGGAATTCGCGCCATGTCTTTCATCCTCCTCCTTCGATTTCTAGACCTGCCCGGCTTGACATCCCCCGATGGGAAATCCATAATTGTTTCAGATCACGGCAGCTCGTAATACAGCAGCCGCACCCCCACGAACTCTTTCTCGTCACGGAGACGACCGTTGCTATCCAGCCAACCCCTCACCAGAGCGCGGTTGTCCCAAAAGTCCTCCTCCGCTACAAAGAGCCAGAGCCGTCCAATCCCGCCAACTGCCTCCTTCAGCGCCCTGCTAACCTCGTCCCCGGTGACCCCCTGATTAGCGTAAGGAGGATCCACCCACTGGTATGAACCACGATGATAGTAATCGAACGACCGACGCATGTAGGGCATAACTGCCATTATGGCGTCGCTCTCTCCGGCGTTGGCTTCGAAGTAGCGCACGGCCGCCCGGAAATCAGCCTTCACCGGCGTATGCTGGAAATGATAAACGTCCATCCAGGAGACCACAGCGATCAGAGTAGCACAGGCTACGAACAACATCTTTGACCGGCGGCCAATTGCCAGCAGACCGGCGCCAAGGAGTATCTGGAATGCAAATAGTACGATGATCAGGTAGCGCTCCGTAAACAGAGGGTACCTTAGTGACACGACGTAGAAGCCGGCCAGCGGCGCCAGCATAAACAAGAACACATTGGCTATGGGCCGGCGAGAGCAGGGACTGGCCTCTCCCCGACCGAGGATGGCGGCGCACAGCAGGAGAAAGATGAACAGGGTAAGGACCGCGGCGTTCCCGCTGCCCTCCCCTACGCTGAAGACCGAGAGAAGTGTCGTCGCCATTTCCGGCAGCGAGAGCAGCTCGTACGGGCTGGGGGGCGGAGTAACCAACATCGGGATTTGCCAGGCGGCAAGTGGAACGTATGGTAGGGTTAGAAAGGCTACAGAGATGAGAACGCCACGTAGACGGCTCCTGTAAAGCCCGAAGTTGGCCACGAAGATCGCTCCTTCACCCAGCAGCACAAGCGCGGCAAAGAAGTGAACGTAGAGGGCCACGCTAGTGGCGACAATGTACAGTATCCAGATTATCGGGCGACCGCTATGGAGAGCCTTCAGAAAGAGATAAACAGACAGGAGTGTAAGGGCAGCGAGAAGGGAATACATCTTGGCTTCCTGGGAGTACCAGATGTGGTAAGGCGACAGCGTTGCTATCACAGCGGCCGTGACACCGGTCCATCGCCCGACGATCAAGTTGCCAACAGCAAAGATAAGTGGAACAGTGATCACACCAAACACCAGAGAAAAGAAGCGCACCGAGAATTCCGAATCGCCCACTAAACCAATCCAGTAGTGAAGGACGAGAAAATACATTGGGCCGTTCTCGCCAACACTGGCGAACTTGGCCAGTAGTGACGGTAGGCTCTCCCTGGCGAAAAGCACGGCGTCCACTTCATCCCGCCAGAAGCTCTGATAATCCAGATTGCTAACCCGCATGGCAAAGGCGAAGAGCACCAGCCCGTAAAGAAGCGCCGGCAGCAGCCACTCTTCGCGCCTCCAACCGGATGACCTCGCCCAACCCATCAAAACTCGACTCCCTCTCGTCTTTAACAAAAACCCCACAGTCACCGGCTGGCAAACTGCGGGGTAAAGGCTGTTGCACGACTGGCATACATTACCGTAGGGGCGAATCCTTCTATGGAAGGATTAGCCCCAACGGTAATTTATGCCAGTCGTGCAACAGCCGTTAACCCCCAGTTTTGCAGCCGGTGTCTGGGGGGTTTTTGTTAAAGTCGAGAGGG
>JAUSEJ010000052.1 GCA_030650265.1 Dehalococcoidia bacterium
GTTTAACTCCTCTGGATTACCACGCCCTCAGCAAAGGTGCTGGCGTGTCTGATCTGGCGTTGTTTCTCGTCGGCCTGTACCTTGGCCTCGGTCCACAGGTCGCGGGGCTGTATCTCTTCAGGCGTCTCCATCGTCCGCAGATGGTTGGCGATGTCGTAAAGCTCCCCTACGGTGTGGACGACTTCAAGCCGGCCGGACTGCCGGTTGACGACGCCACCCGGTAGCCGAAACTCCTTTGCCCCAGGCCACAGGGCTACGCTGCCCATATCTTCGAGGAATGTGGCCATACGATCGGCCCGCATGACGTAGATCGTTCGATAGCGGCGGAAGCCCTTGCTATCGGGTGATTGCAGATTGACTTCGGAAAGTCCCATGCAGGGCTCGTCGAACGACACGGCCACGGCTACGATGTCCTGGAGATGCCCCTGATCCTTCGGCGCCACCGTGCAAAGGATGTCGGTCATGCCTCGGTAACCTCAAGGAACGGATCGAAGGCCATCAGGAGCTTGATCTTGATCTTCGTCTCCGCCGGGAGGATCACCTTATTGGCGTCGATGTCAGTCTTCTCGTCCATGAGTCCGTTGTACTCTTCGGCGAAGGTCTCGAAGTTGGGAGAATCCGGCTTGACCTGTGGCAGCCCTTTGTCGTTCTTCTCCCCGTACTTGGCAATGAGTTTGTTCCGGGTTTCATCGATGTCCTTGCCAGCAGATTGGACTTTCTTAATGAGTCTGCCCACGTGGTACCCCACTCTGGCGGGCACGTCCACTTCGGCCAGTTCCCCACAAAGTTGGCCCATCTGGAAAATCTCCCCGTTCTTCAGTTCCATGTCCTGTTTCTCCTATCCTTCTTTAATTTGGGCGATGTTTCGAGATGGGGGAAGGAGAAAAGACCCCACCTCCGGCACACCGCCCCTAAGCCGTTGATTCACTTTTCTACCCGTCGTAGACGTTGACGTACCAAGTCTTCCCCGCGGAAGCGTCCCGGAAGAGAGGAATCTTCCACGCGTTGGTAGTCACAGCGCCAGTGCTGCCTCCCAGGTCTGCCTTAGCGTTAACGTCAAAGATCGCC
>JAUSEJ010000069.1 GCA_030650265.1 Dehalococcoidia bacterium
CCGGCGTGCCCGGCAACGGACAGTATCGGGAAATGGGGGATTCGCTCAAAGGGGATAACGATTGCCCCGGCCATTTCACCGGCCAGGTACCCGAGACCACTGCCCAAAATGACTGCTGCAGAAGGAGTGAACCCTATTATCGCCGACAGAGCGGCCGCAGTCTCCTCGACTTGACCTTGAGAGAACGCCGGTGACACCTTCGCCTCACATCCTCCTGAGAAGATCTGCCTTCTTCACTTCAAACTCGGAGTCGCTGATGATCCCCTTCTCCCTTAGCTTGGCCAGTTTAGAGATTTGGGCAGGAATATCCGCCACTCCGGCCGGAGTCTCTTCCCAGTTGCCCGCGGTCTTCTGGTCCAGCATTACCGTCTTGCACTTGACCGGATGGGCGATCCGATCGAATCGATTGACGCCAAATTCGCTGGCAGTGAGAATCTCCAGATCGCCGAAGTCGAACATTCTGCCCCAAATGCTCTGCTTGAGGGAAACGTCGTTCACTTTGTCAAGGGAAGAGTCAAGAACGTTCTTGTTGAACACACCGGAGACGTGGATAACCCGCCGGTTGGTCACGACCAGTGACCGGGAGCGCCATTTCAGCCAGTCCACCGCTGCCTTCCCGAGGGGAACGAGCAGCAAGACCAAAACGGCGAGCGAGAAAACAAGGCCCGTCCCCACCGTCAAAATGTAGATCGCCACGCTCGCGCCGATAACGATGGCGGCTAGTAGCGCCGCTCCTACCAGCGATCGCACCATGACCAACCAGTGCTGGCGGCCAACATGGATAATCTCCTCATCCTCGCTAAGTAGCTTTTCAACGTAAGTCATCTTTCTATCTGCCCCGTCCTTTACTTGGCCCGCGGATGGGCCGCGTCATACGCTTTACGCACGTGGTCGCGAGTGATATGCGTGTAGATCTGGGTGGTCGAGATGTTGGCGTGTCCCAGGAGCTCCTGAAGAGAGCGAAGGTCGGCGCCGCCGTTAAGCATGTGGGTGGCGAAGCTGTGCCTCATAGTATGCGGTGTGATTTCCGATGACATGCCAGCAGCTTTGGCATGCGACTTGATTATTAGCCAGAATCCTTGCCTGGTTAGTCTCTCGCCCCGATGGTTCAGAAACAGCGCCCGGTTCGAGGCAACCCGCAGTATCCGCGGGCGGGTTTTGAGGATGTACTCCTCTAGAGCCGAAACCGCTTCCTCACCCATAGGAATTATCCGCTCTTTCGACCCTTTGCCAAAACAGCGAACATCGCCAGACTGAAGATTAACATCATCCAGGTTCAGAGCTACGAGTTCGCTCACCCTCATTCCCGTAGCGTAAAGCAATTCGAACATGCACTTGTCGCGTTGGCATTCCGGCGTGGATGATTTGGTGGGCTGATCGAGAAGCTGACCCATCTCCTCAATGCTGATCGCCTTCGGCAGGGCCTTTCCCGCTTTGGGTGACTCCAAGCGCTCCGTGGCATCGACGAAGACTGCGCCTTCAGCCAGTAGAAAATGAAAGAAGGACTTTAGGGCGGCTACCTTGCGGGCCACCGTCGCCGCCGCATACTGCTTGTCCTTGAGACTCAGTATATAGGCGATGATCGACTGCTTGTCCACATCGATCCACTTGTCGACCGGTCCGGCCACGTCGCTGCCCTGTCTGACAAAGCCAGCCAGTTGAGCCAGATCGTTGCGATAGGCCACCACGGTATGTATCGAGAAGCCTTTTTCGACTTCGAGAAAGCTCAAGAACTCCTGGATTTTTTGCTCCACAAGCGCCCTCCTCGTAAAACGAATAAGATGCTGCGAGATCGTTACTGGTGTGCCAGCGAAAGCCAAACGTATTGTAGCACAATTAGCGAGAAAGTCTAGCCGTACTTTAGGGCAATTTCCACCCGCCATGGGGACGGGCCACTTGCGAGCCTTGCCGCATCGTGTATAATGGGCTCGAGGAGCTGATTTTGGAACGATTCACGGGGCAGGACCTGGGGCAGGACCCCCATATTGCCGTGCTTTTTTACGACGCCATTGGTGACTTCATCGCCATTACCCCCCTTCTTAGAGGTCTGCGCGAGAAGTATCCTCGGTGTGCGATAGATTATTTCAGCGGCGAGCAAACCAGTGAGATCGAGGAAGCCTCGCCTTTAATAGATTCGCGGTGCTCTGTTTTCGGTCGACCAGCCGGCTTGCGAGAAGTTTATGACTTCGTTGCGCGCAGGGAGCGGGAAACCGGACCCTACGACCTGGCCATCAACTGCGATTTCAACGAGGTTCTGTCGCTAGTTACCACCATTCTTCAGCCCCGCTTCGTCATGGGTAATTGCTACTTTCCGCATGCCCGTGCCCTGATGCCCATTCCTGACAATCGGATCGACAACATCCACGGGGAGATATGGGCACCCGATAGTTTCCTTGCACGATACAGCGATATCCTGAAGACCAATTTCATCGGAGAAATATTCTGCCGCCTGGCGCGCCTTGAGACCGACTTCCAGCGAACGGAGACACCCATCGCACCGGTACCTGGTCCCATTCCGCCCGTGCTCATTGCTACCGGCACCAAGCGACGGGCTAAGTTGTGGCCAATCGCTTACTGGGAACGTCTCATCGGACTCTGCACCGGGGTCGGGATCGAAGTGGGACTGCTGGGCGCCAAACCGGCCGACCAGGCCAGGCATTACCACGCGGCGGACTCCGACGCCTATCTTTTGGCGAGGACGAAGTTAGTCGACCTCAGGGGCAAGTTCACTCTGCCGGAGGTGGGTGGCGCCCTCCAGCAAGCCAAAGCCTGCGTTACCATTGACAACGGGATTATGCACCTCTCGGTAGCCGCCGGCACCCGCACCCTGGCCCTTTTTGGCGCCAGCCCCTGGAAGCTCTGGGCGCCGAGGGTCTCGCACCTCGAGGCGCTGCTTCCCGAGACCCCTTGCTCCCTGTGCGAGGAAAACCGATTCCGAAACGAAGACTGCCTCCTTCCCCAGCACCTGTGTATGGAGAGCATCTTCCCCGAGCGAGTATCCCAACGCCTGCGAGAAATCGTTCGGTCGGGTAAGTAGAAGGACTTTCGCGGTGACAATTTCGTCGCCATCGATTTGCGTTCATTTGTAGATGCAATGCACGGTACAACTCCCGCAATTTTTGCCGGATTGGCGCCAGGGTTACGGATCTCCGCTCGGCTACGGGTACCAACTAGATTGACCGGCCCATCTACTTGGTCACCACAAGCGATCCGTACCCGACAACCGAGCGCTTATCGCCGGTGATATCGCCGCTGGTCATGTACTGCAGCAACCTGGACCCGGTGGCGCCCAGCAGCTTGGCGGCCACCAGCATCGCCGTTACCGGACCAGGTCCACACATTGAGACCCCGTGCTGGCTAACCACGCTCTGCAGGAGGACCTCGTCGAGATGACCAATAGCATCCAGGGCCAGCGCATCCTGCCTCTCCGCCCTGGTCTGCGGCACGTAGTGGCTGAAATCGGTGCTGGCGATCACCACGGCGTTTCTACCGACAATTGAGGCGGCGACTGACCGACCTATCTGGCGGGCCGCTGCGAGATCCTGGTCGACCATTGCTATGGGGACGAACCGGAAGTTCTCGCCGTAAAGGTATTGGAGAAAGGGCAACTGGACCTCAATGGAGTGCTCGGCCAGATGGGCCTGTTCATCCTGGTTGGCGAGCGGCGTCTTGGCAATGATCGATTGAGCCACCATCTCATCAATGCGGGCCCGACCGAGGGGCGTCTCCCAGCAGCCGCTCGCTCCCACTGCCATCTGCGCGCCGCTGCCCCTATGGTTTGGACCGATTATTATGAACAAATCGGGGGCTCCGTCCTGGGCCAGGGCCGAGAACCCGTGGCCAGCCGCCGGTCCCGAATAAACATAGCCAGCGTGGGGACTGACCAATCCCACGATCCGGCGCGGCCCCTCCGCCGATACGGACGGAACGGCGCCCGGGCCAAACTGGTGGCGAAAGCATTCCTCTATCTCCTGCCTCAGCCCTTCCGATGACTCGGGGTAGAACGTGCCAGCAACCGCTGCTTTTCTAGTATTCATTTTGGTCCTCCTCTCTATCCAACCAAATCGTAGCATAATACTTGACATGCGATGTGTCAAGTATTATGCTATAGATATGAACGAATTGCTTCTGTTGCAGGCTTGGCTGCGGGACGAATGCCACACGAGTAGAGGCTGTCGCCTTCTGCGACAGCAAACAGTTATGGATAGCTTTGTGATTCTGGCCGTTATGCGCTGCTGGCTGAAAGCTGATTTCCCATCGCTGCCTGAGACAGGATAAGAGAATGGATGGAAACAGCCAAACCGATTTCGAAGAGCGCGAACCGCTCTACTTCATAAGCATTGCCGCTAGATTAGTGGGTATGCATGTCCAAACTCTCCGCAAATACGAGAGGATGGGGCTGATCGAACCCCTCCGTAGCGGCGGCAACGTCCGACTTTATTCACCGGACGATATCCGGCGCCTGAAGCAGATCAAGAATCTGGTGGGGGAGGTAGGGGTCAATTTGGCTGGAATTGACAGAATCCTCGAGATCGCCGAAGTGGTCTTGCAACTCGAACACCTGGTGCAGGACGAGCGCGGTGAAGAACGCTTGCACGAGTCAATGCTAAAGGAAATCAGCACTTTGAAACGACTGCTAGGATTTACTTAATAGAGGCATTGTGAAAACCGCGCCCTAGCGCCATGCCGCCGGAGAACCACCGACAAATTTGGCAAGGATCGGGGGCGCAATTTGAGATGGAGGAGTTACTGCCCATGTGGAGAAGACCGGATGAGGAATACCAGCCAGCAGATGGCAGCGAAGAAGAACTAAAAAAGCTAAAGGAAGAGATGGATAAGGCTATTGGCAAGGCCGACGAATATTTCAAACTTTTGCAACGCTCGCAGGCCGACTTTGCCAACTACAAGCGGCGCATCGACCAGGAGCGGGCAGAGTTTGCCCGATCAACCAAGGCTGACGTCTTGCTCAAGACCCTTCCCGTTCTGGACGACTTCAGTCGGGCCCTGGAGATGGTCCCCGAAGAGGTTGCCTCGCAGGACTGGGCGAAAGGAATCAGCCTAATTCATCGAAAGCTCATGTCCGTGCTCGACAACGAAGGACTCAAGAAGATTGAGGCGCGCGGCAAGGAGTTCGATCCCTGGGAACACGAGGCCGTCCTTCATCAAGAGACCTACGATGTAGAGGAGGGCAGAGTAGTTGCCGTCGTCCGCGAAGGCTACACACTCGACGACAAGGTCATTCGCCCGGCGCAAGTTATCGTCGCCAAAAGGCCGGCGGCCGACGTCTAAGACGCCAAAATGATAAACTGAGGAGAAAAGAAATGGCAAAAGTACTGGGGATAGATTTAGGAACCACTAACTCCTGCATGTCCGTTATGGAAGCAGGAGAGCCGATAGTTCTGGAGAACGCCGAAGGGGGAAGGATAACTCCCTCCGTAATCGCCGTCAACTCTCGCACCGGTGAAAGAATGGTTGGCACG
Source organism: Dehalococcoidia bacterium (assembly GCA_030650265.1). Next base: position 5,481 of record JAUSEJ010000069.1, read on the forward strand.
GTGGCAAAGCGACAGGCCATCACCAACCCCGAGAACACTGTTTACTCGATCAAGCGATTCATGGGCCGCAAGTTCCGCGATGCCGTCGTTCAAGAGGAAATGAAGCGCATGCCCTACAAGCTGACTGAGGCGCCCAACGGCGATGTGCAGGTTTGGCTGGGTGGCAAACCCCATTCACCACAAGAAATCTCCGCCATGATACTGCAGAAGATGCGGGCCGATGCCGAAGCCAAGCTTGGCGAGAAGATAACTCAGGCGGTCATAACCGTGCCCGCCTACTTCAATGACAGCCAGCGCCAGGCCACCCAGGACGCCGGCACCATCGCCGGGCTGGAGGTACTCAGGATCATCAACGAGCCCACGGCAGCCTCTCTTGCCTACGGCCTTGACAAGAAGAAAGAGGAGACCATAGTTGTCTACGACCTCGGCGGCGGTACTTTTGACGTCTCCATCCTCGAACTGGGCGAAGGAACATTCCAGGTTAAGTCCACTAACGGCGACACCCATCTGGGAGGAGATGATTTCGACCAGCGCATCGTCGAGTGGGTAAGCACCGAGTTCAAGCGTGAGCAGGGAATTGACCTGAAGCAAGATAAGATGGCCCTGCAGAGACTGAAAGAAGCAGCCGAGAAGGCCAAAATCGAGCTGTCTACGGTGGCGCAATCGGAGATCAATCTGCCCTTTATCACCGCCGATGCCGCCGGGCCGAAGCACCTTACCCTGACCCTAACGCGGGCCAAACTGGAACAGTTGGTAGGGGACCTGGTCGATCGAACCGTTGGCCCTTGCAAGCAGGCGATAGCCGATGCCGGCGTAGCGCTCTCCGACATAGACGAAGTAGTGCTGGTTGGCGGCCAAACACGCATGCCAGCGGTCTTCGACAAGGTCAAACAACTCTTCGGTCGGGAACCACACAAGGGAGTCAACCCCGACGAGGTAGTGGCCGTAGGCGCCTCGATTCAGGGCGGCGTGCTCAAAGGCGATGTCAAAGATGTGCTGCTGCTTGACGTCACTCCCCTCACGCTCGGCATTGAGACGCTTGGGGGCGTGATGACGGCACTTATCACTCGCAACACGACGATACCGACGAGCAAGTCCGAGACCTTCACAACCGCCACGGACAACCAGCCTAGCGTCGATGTTCACGTGCTGCAGGGCGAGAGACCGATGTCGTCGGAGAACAAGTCCATCGGGCGCTTTATACTCGACGGATTGCAGCCTGCACCCCGGGGAATGCCACAGGTCGAGGTCACCTTCGACATCGACGCCAACGGCATTCTCAACGTATCTGCCCGCGACAAGGCAACCGGTCGGCAACAGAAGATCACCATAACCGCTAGCGGCGGCCTGGTCAAAGACGAGATCGATCGGATGGTTAGGGAGGCTGAAATTCACGCTCAGGATGACCAGAAGCGACGGGAAGAGATCGAGCTAAGAAACCAGTCAGACTCCCTGGCTTACTCGGCCGAGCGGACCCTGCGCGAGCAGGGCGACAAGGTTCCCGCCGACATCCGGAGCGAGGTCGAGACAAAAGTTGCATCTTTGCGAAAGTCCCTTCAGTCTGGACATGTAGATGAAATCCGCCGGGCCTCCGACGATCTGTCACAGGCTCTCCAGAAGATCGGTAGCGCCGTCTATGGTCAGCAAGGCGCTGGTTCTCAGCCAGGACCACAGCCCGGCCATGATGGCCACGGTGACGGCACTGTCGAGGGAGAATTTAGAGAGGTATAGGATAAACAGACCGACCCGGCCTCGGAGACCGGGTCGGTCTGTTTATCCTATTTCAGACTGCGCCTAAATCTGATTTAGCTCACTAACAACGGCGTCGGGATCAAGTCCATGCATCATCGCCCCGAAAGAGAGGGATTCCATCTTCATGCCGGGACAGGTAAAGCAGCCGTTGCCGAAGTATTTCTTAATAACCGATTCTGCTTCGGGGCCCATGGCCACGACGTCCCCGATGATCATCTCTTTGTTGAATTTGGACTTTGTCTTCTCCATTGCTTCTACTCTCCTTGCATTATGATTATGAGGGCTTCTGTCGGACAGATCTCCACGCATTCGCCGCATTCATCGCACTCGCCGTGCTGGACAACTACCACGTCGTCTCCTTGCAATTGAAACACGTTGAGGCTGCACATGTCAACACATAAGGCACAATCCGTGCAAAGTGACCGCTCAATAACTGGTCGGTTCATATCTGCGTACCCTGCTCCCTTAGTGCCTGGCTCCATATTTGCATTCTAGCGCCGATAGAGCGCGTCCGCTGTGACTAACATCACATCCGCGACAAATCACGTCCAATTCACCCGATTGACAGAGCCCGGCGAAAGATGTATAAGAAGAGAACCATTCAAGGAGAACGACTGATGGCGATAGGAAGGCCCGGTCCGAGGGTGGAATCGCGGTATGATGTCAGCGTTACGAGACGGGCTGAGGAGATCAGAGACGTACCCGCCTTCAGCCAGCTCAATGACGATGAAAGGCTAGAGGTTGCCCTGGCCCTTCGCGAGAAGAGAGCCAAGAAAGACGGCTTTGTCTTTCATGAAGGCGCCCAGGCTACTGCCCTATTCATCGTCAAGTCCGGCAAGGTCAAGGTTTTTAAGACCGCTACCGACGGCAAAGAGCAGATTCTCGGGATCTTCGATCGTGGGGACGTCTTTGGGGCTGCGCCGATATTCAGCGGGGGAAAATACCCCGCCTCAGCCGTCGCCATCACCCCATCCGAGATCTACGCCTTCCAGAAACAGGACTGCCTCTATCTGGCGCAGAAATACCCCAAGCTTACGCTAGGGGCGATGCAAGTGATGACAGACCGCCTGAAGAAGGCGCACGAGTTGGCCCGAGATCTCGCATCCCAGACCGTTGCCCAACGCACCGCTGGCCTCCTGGTACGTCTAGCCGGGGAGTTTGGCGTGCAGTCCGGGGACGGCATCCGCATTGACCTGGCTCTGTCCCGGGACGACCTTGCGGAGATGGTCGGCACCTCACGCGAGACCTTCATACGCGCCCTTAGCCGCCTTGCAAGGGAGGGTATAATATCGCTGGTAAAACGGTCGATAATAATAGTTGACAAACAGGCTCTCCTGGATCGCTCGGAGACATAGTCTGGCTCTTTGATTCCCACTGGTTTTGCGCTATAATCAATTGGGAGCCGGTTTGGCGGCGAGAGCCGCTGTGAAAGGAAACTCAATTGGCAGACAAATTCGAAAGATTCACCGATAGGGCTCGCAGAGCTCTCTTGCTCGCTCAGGAGGAGGCCCAGCGCCTTAATCATAACTACATTGGGACAGAGCACCTCCTTCTTGGCTTGCTCCGGGAGGGCGAGGGTATAGCCGCCCGCGTTCTCAATAACCTTGGCGTGGAACTGAGTAAAGTGCGTTCGGCGGTCGAGTTCATCACCGGACGCGGCGAGCAGGCTGCTAGTGGCGAGATCGGTCTAACACCCAGGGCGAAACGAGTCATAGAGCTTGCCGTCGATGAGGCTCGCCGTCTCAACCACCACCATATTGGCACTGAACACCTGCTGCTCGGCTTAGCCCGCGAGGGTGAAGGCATCGCTGCCGGCGTCATGGAAAGCCTCGGCGTAAGCCTGGAGAAAGCCCGCTCCCATACCCTGGAAGCACTCAGTCGCAGTTCGACATCCGCCCAGCAAGAAGGACGTCAAACAAGCCGCACGCCCTTGATCGACCACATGGGATTCGATCTGACGGCTGCGGCACGCGCCGGAAAGCTGGACCCGGTCATCGGCCGCCAGAAAGAGGTCGAAAGGGTAATCCAGATCCTCTCTCGCCGGACAAAGAATAATCCGGCCCTGATCGGCGAGCCTGGCGTGGGCAAAACAGCTATCGTCGAAGGTCTGGCTCAGAAGATCGTCAACGGCGAAGTTCCTCATACCCTCATCGGGAAACGCCTCGTGAATCTGAATGTGGGAACCCTGGTCGCCGGTACAAAGTACCGGGGCGAGTTTGAGGAGCGTCTTAAACGGGTAATCGAAGAGGTTAAGACCGCCGGCAACTGCATCTTGTTCATCGACGAGCTTCATACCGTCGTCGGAGCCGGTGCCGCCGAAGGAGCGGTGGATGCAGCGAACATCTTGAAACCCTCCCTCGCCCGCGGTGAAATGCAGTGCATAGGCGCCACCACGGCCGACGAGTACCGCAAGTATATTGAGCGCGACGGCGCCCTCGAACGACGTTTCCAGCCGGTGCGAGTGGATGAGCCATCGGTCAAAGAAACCATAGAGATCCTCAGGGGCATCAAGGGACGGTACGAGGATCACCATCACCTCGAGATCAGCGATGAGGCCATCATTAGCGCCGCCGAGCTAGCCGCCCGGTTCATTCCCGACAGATTCATGCCTGACAAGGCCATCGACCTCCTGGACGAGGCCTCCTCGCGCGTCCGTCTGCGCATGACTACCGTCCGCAGCGATATCAAGGACTTCATTCAACAACTGGAGGAGATTCAGATTCAAAAAGAGCAGTCCATCATCGACCAACATTACGAAGTGGCTGCGGACCTCCGCGATCGGGAGACTGGACTGAGACAGCAAGTTGAACAGCTCGAACTGGAGGTCAAGAATGCCTCCCCCGAGCGAAAGCCTGTGGTGACAGGGGAGCACATCGCCGAGATAGTCTCCATGTGGACTGGCATACCTGTGACCAGGGTTGCCACCGAGGAGTCCACCCGACTTCTCCATATGGAGGAAGCCCTGCGCAAGAGGGTCGTTGGCCAGGAAGAGGCGTTGGTCTCCATCTCTAAGGCAGTTAGAAGGGCCAGAGCGGGCTTGAAGCAGCCAAAACGACCGATAGGGGCCTTTATCTTTCTTGGCCCCACCGGTGTTGGCAAAACCGAACTGGCGCGAACCCTTGCCGAGTTCCTTTTCGGCAGCGAGGACGCGATGATCAAGCTTGACATGTCGGAATTCATGGAAAGCCACAGCGTCGCTCGCCTGATCGGCGCCCCGCCAGGCTATGTTGGCTACGAGGAGGCTGGCCAGCTTACTGAGGCCGTGAGGCGGCGACCCTATTCACTCGTACTGCTTGACGAGATTGAGAAAGCCCACCCGGATGTATTTAATCTCCTACTCCAGATTATGGACGAAGGTCGCCTGACCGATGCCAAAGGGCGGAAGATCGACTTCCGCAACGCCATTTTGGTGATGACCTCTAACGTGGGCGCTCAATTGCTGAAGCGCGATACCACGCTCGGCTTCAATCTAAACACGGATGAGGTTAAGAAATCGGAAGACTCTTATGGCAAGATGAAAGACAAGGTACTTGGCGAGTTGAAGCACACCTTTAAGCCCGAGTTCCTCAACCGCATCGACGGCGTCATCGTGTTCCGGTCACTCAGAATGGCCGAGATACGGACTATCGTGGATATCATGCTGGGTCGGGTGCGAACTCAACTGAAAGACAAGAAGATTACCCTCGAAGTCGAGGATGACGCTAAGGACCTTCTTGCCACCAGGGGCTATGACCCGCAGTTTGGCGCCCGCCCTCTTCGCAGGCTCATCCAGAACGAGATCGAGGACCCGCTGGCTGAGGGGGTCCTCGACGGCGGTTTCCAAATAGGCGATAGGGTGGTCGTATACGCCGCCGACGCCACAATCAAGCTCCGCGCCGAAAACCTCGTCCCGGCATGATGGGGGTTCAAAACACAGAGGCCGCCCGGGCTAGACCAAAGCAAGACTTCACTCCTACCCTCTCCCTGTGAAAGGGAGAGGGGTTTCTTCGCTTTCCCCTTGTGAGGAAAGCTACCCGGTCAGTCCCGTTTATCCCGGTGCGGTTGGCTTTCAACGGGGTAAGGGCGAAGCGTTCGCAGACCGAACCGAATCAGTGTTCTTGGAATCGATTGCGAAGGCATCGCCCTCCTAGTGCGGTAGGCGCAGGTGCTATTGGGCATTTCTCAAGCCTAGATGGCAGGCAAGCACAGTCGAAGCTGTCTTCTGGATCAGGATGCGGGCTAGCCTGGATACAAATCCGAGAGTTATCGCAAACCCTTTGCCATTACAGGTTCCGCAAAACGAACGTGGGGGCGAACTGGCGTTCGCCCCCACTTAGGAACAACTGGCTCACAGCGGTTAATTCGCCAAATACTCTCTCAGGCCTCTTTCCTCGCTCTGACGATTGAGCTTGACGAGGGCGCCTTTCTCTATCTGACGCACCCTCTCTCTCGTCACGCCCAGATAACTCCCCACCTCGTCGAGGGTCAAAGCGGTGTTCCCACTCAAGCCATAACGCAAGGCCACAACCTTCTGCTCTCTATCGCTCAGCCCAAGCAACAGACTGCGCACCTCTTCGCCAAGGAACTGCTGCCCAACGGCTTCAGGCGGCGTCACCGCCGAGTCGTCCTCTAGAAGATCGCCCAAATAGCCATCCGAGTCTTCTCCCACGGCCAGTTCAAGGGAAACAGGCCGCTGGATGGCCCGTAGGGCCACTCGTAGGGTTTCCTCCGGCGCTGCCAACGCCTTAGCCAGCTCGGGTGTGGAGGGCTCCCTGCCCAACTCCTGCTGGAGGTTCTCGGTGACCTTCATCACCTTCGATACCAACTCCGAAACATGCACTGGCAATCGAATGGTCCTGGCCTGGTCGATGATCGCCCGGGTGACCGCCTGACGAATCCACCAGGAAGCGTATGTACTGAATCGCCAGCCCTTTGTATAGTCAAATTTCTCCACGGCCCGAAACAGACCAATGTTGCCCTCTTGAATCAGGTCGTCGAGCGGCAAACCGCGATCCACAAACCGCCGGGCAATGGACACCACCAATCGCAAGTTAGATTCGATGAACTTGCGCCGCGCTCCGTCAGCTTTCCGCACGTCGGCCAACAAGCCAGCTTTCTCGGTCTCACTGAGATCCAGAGTCTCCAGCTTCAATGCCGCCTCTTTGCCCGTTTCCATGTCCTGAGCCAGAGCCACCTCTTCCCCGGAGGACAGCAAACTCATCCCGCCTATCTCTTTCAGGTATAGGTCAGAGTAATCGGCCTCGTATATGCCTACTCCTCCGACTCTCTCCCTACCTTCTACTATCCGGTCCTGCACTGCAGTGTTCATACGCGCCTGTGCCATGATTGCTACCCCCCATTGGACCAGGGTCCAGACATTAGTACACTACTTTGTGCCCTAGTGTCCGGTATCCAAGATCCTGAATCCTACTATTAATACGAAACACCAAGCGAGAAGTCGCGATATCCGTATAGCTTATCTTTCGGCAGCCTGGGCAAGAATCTGAAGGTCCATTATGAGTTGTTCCAGATTTGCCCCGGATTTCTGAGCGCCAACGGCGATCTTATCGGGTCCCCCTCAGCAAGTGTCGACGCCGTGACGCAGGAACACGCCAAGAGAATAAGGAAACAGATGCACGACTTCTTCGACGGTCATCTCCGAATTGATTGATACTACCATGATGCACCTCCTTTGGTCTAAGTTATAGCATACCAGGATGTGGATAGTCTGTGATATTTGTCAAGTTTGGCGGCTGCGGAAAACAAGGCGGCCGTCCGAAGTTAGGCCAAACGGGAGTTGATCTGATCGGCCGGGCTTGCAGATGAGGCCACTCTCATTAGCGTCGACGACAAATACCCTCCGACCGCCGACAAATCCTCCGTCGCGAGGCAATCGCCGGCCGCTTTGTCGAAGAGAATGTTGATCGAGGCCGGCAAGTCCTCGTCTGATAAAAAGAGGATGCAGCCCAATCGCAACCTGGAAAAGGCCATGAACCAGTAGGCGGCGTCACCCGTCCGATCCATCTTCACCCCTCCCAGAAATTCGGCAGCCCGCTTGAAGCCGGCAAGATCCTGACCGAAAGCTCGTTCTAGAGGCTGTACTGCCCGCTCCACGAAGGCTCTCTCGTAGATATGCCCGCCCGGGAGCTCCCGGAAGGTGATCCATTCATCGGCGATGGGAGCGCCAGCGGCGGTAATGATGTAGTGCAAAACGATGATCCGGAGCCACATGGCCACGGGCCTGAGGCCAGGTGATACCTGCATTGCCCGGCCAGAAGCTGGCGGGAACAAGCCCTCAACGGAAGGTTTAGGCCCAACGTTATCGGCAGGGATTACCTCCAAGACTTCCACCTGAGGATAGCGAACCACGAAAAGACGATTGAAAAACAATACCCGGAACTCTTGCCCGTCGAATGCCACCCCGGCTCTGTTGGCCGCCACGTGCGGACTGATCTTACCCATGTCTTCAATGGCCTTTTTGTACGCTGGATCGAGCGGCATAATTAGGTCCTTTCTGTTGGCAGGCTTGGAGTGCGAAAGTGAGTCAAAGCGGTCATCAGCCCAACCCCAGGACTTCCCAATCACGCATGTCCCAACCTCATCCAGATCCCAAACACAAACGCATCAGGGCACAAAGACCCTCGCGCCCTCCATCTAGTTCTTGGCACCGCCCTTGCGTGCGGTCTCGAAGGCTTCCTTCTCCTCGTCGGAAAGGGGATAAACTGGCTGCCCCTTCTGAATTGGCTTGGCATAGACCCTGGTGCTGGCACGATTGTGCAGAGACGTAATTACGATACCGCTGTCGAAGTCGTCTAGCAAAGCAACCGAGAAGCTTTGGTCACTCCCCGTATCAGTGAAGGGGTTGAAGCGTACGAAGCCTACGTGCTGCACCGAACTGCGACCTACTTCGGCAAGCCGTCGAAAATCGCGACTTAGATCCTCGATTCGCCTGCCGGTCGCGTCAACGCGGGACATATAGGCTTCAAGTGCCTTTCCCATGCTCTGCCCATCCGTGTCTCTCACCAGGCTCTGATAGGTTCGCCTGACCTTGGACAGACGACGCTGAATCAGGACCACTGCGACGATGAGGACAACCTGTATGATAAACAGGACCAAGCCAAACAGATAGTAGTACTGGTCGTAAAAGGAAAT
>JAUSEJ010000075.1 GCA_030650265.1 Dehalococcoidia bacterium
TCTGGGCAAACTAGGCGGGGATAAGACCAGGGACACCCACGACGCGGACTACTACCGCAAGATCGGCCTCAAGGGAGGCACCGCCGCGTACCTGAAGGGCGGGCACGACTTCTTCGTTGAGATGGGCAAGAAGGGCGGTGCAGCGGTGAAGGCGACCCACGACGAGGACTATTTCGCGGAAATCGGCCGTAAGGGCGGCGCCGCGATGAAGGCCAAGTACTACGGCAGCGAGTATTATCGCAAGATCGGCAAGAAGGGCATGGCGAAGAGATGGACTGGCGACAATGGCCAAGAATAAGCCCGGCATCACCGGCGACGAGCTGCTCGCCGAGTACATCGAGCAGTACGATCCGGCCAAGCGGCCCGTCCACTGCTCTAACTGTGGCCACGCCCGGGTCAGCGTGGCCACAGTTAACCCGGATGTGCGGTGCCACCGCGAGCACGGGAAGCCGATGAAGCTGTGGTCGATCATTAGGCCCACGAGTCCTAGGTGTTTCGACGTAGCGGCTAGATGCGAGCATTTCGAGAGTATGGATAGTGCAAAAAATTGATGCAAATGCATCATAGACACGGCTGGCGGGCGGGCGTATAGTCGCAGACGTCAGGTACTTGGGCAAAACGAGAAGGTACAAATGAAAGAATCAGCGTCTGAAGAGTCTCCCGCGACTCGCTTTCCCGGGCTGCCTGACAACACTCCTCCGAAGGCTTCAGCGGGAGACTCTTCTGCTTGTCCGCCACACCACTGGTTTCTTAGTTCTGGCGACTACTGTCTGATCGGGAACTGCATTAAATGTGGTGCCGAGATGCCGGCCGAGAAGGGCACGAACACCTACCGGCATCAGGGGACAAAGCGATGACGCTAGGGGTTCAACTAGTCCACTTTGAGGCTGCCCGGCAACAATTAGCCCTTGCCCATAGTGTCGACGAGGTCAAGGTGATCCGCGACAAACACGCAGCGGTACAGGCCTATCTGAAGCAACAAGGTGCATCGAAGGATATGCAGAACCAGTGCGCCGAAATAAGATTAAGAGCTGAACGGCGGCTAGGGGAGTTGCTGGCAGAGGCCGACAGAGTGCAGGGAGAAAGGGTTGATATGACTTCGGCTCATCGTGAGCCGAAGTCATTCAAGGCTACTGTTGAGCGTGTAGGCATCAGCCTGCCAATGGCGAAACGCTGGCAGCTGGAGGCTACTATCCCCGAAGAAGTATTCGAGCGGCACGTCGCCGAGACGAAGGCCAAGAGCGAAGAACTAACCACGGCCAGTGTTCTGCAATTGGCTTCCCGCATGCAGCGGCAGGAAACTATCAAAGACCTATCACGCACCTCGAAGACCTTAGAGGC
>JAUSEJ010000077.1 GCA_030650265.1 Dehalococcoidia bacterium
GCTGTCCTGGCGCGGCGCATCGTCCTACCATCAGGGGCGCGTTCGACTCATGGCGAGTTGGGCGCGCCTATCATTTTGTCAAGCACAATCGTACGCTAACTCGAATCGTATCAAATATTTAGCGCAATAGCGTGCACTCACGCCAGCTTGGGCGTAGGGGTGGGGGACACCCGCACAGCTGTCGAGGGGTATGGGGCCGGAGGGTCACTTCACGAAATTTTTTCCAGGCGGCACCCAGGGTCTCCTGCCGTTAGACCGACCCGGGTTGGAGAAGTCTGCGAAGGCGTCGGAAATCAGGTCAAATATCGCGGCAGAGGGGGCAGGATAGCAGGCGACGTGTGCGACAAAGGGTGACGCTCGAGACGGCCACTTGGCGTGATGAAGAGTCGCATGGTGGGTATCGAGTAACATCTGAAGATGGCCGGGATGATAGATAAATAGCGCCCCGGATACCACCCTACACCTCCCTGGGGCAAACTGACTCGCACATAGGCCTGCATGAAGTTGAGTGATGAAGACAGAAGGATCGATGGTGAGTTCCTGCAATACGGAGAGCGGGAGATAGCCAAGGGGCTTGAGTCGACCTACCTGGAGTAGGTCATTGAGAATATGAAGGCGGGGTTTCATGTCAAGAGTCCCCGCGTGCACAAAGTCCCCAAGACTGCCTGCCAACCCTCAGAAACTCTCATCAATACGCCTTTCGCCCTTCCTTGAATGCCCGTAGCGCCGACCGCAACTTCGACAGCCCCCGCGTCTTGTTGTGTCCAGAAGTATGGTCGCTACGGGACTTAACGACCAGATTAATGGGCGTATTGTCGGCCTTGTCTTCGTTCAGGTGATGCACGTCTTCGTCTTTACGCAAGCTGCGGCCTAATTTACGCTCAGCGGCGCGGCGGTGAGTCGTGTCGGATTTGCGATCTCTCATGAGGTAGGCTCCAAATCTGCTCCTGGCGGCGGAGCGATAGATGTGTAGTAGACGGCGCGGTCGTCGACGCGGGCCAGTTTGCCCCGGCCCTTGTTGCTTTCGAGGATAGCCGGAAACACGGGCGTAGGCCAGAAGCCCACGATTTGCGAAATGCCCTTCAGTGGACCATAGGTGTGGACGAGGACGACGCGCTTTTCTTGGCTCATGGCTGCGAGTATCTCTTGCAAGTCTGATGCCACATCTGCCATACTGACTACG
>JAUSEJ010000078.1 GCA_030650265.1 Dehalococcoidia bacterium
TCTGTCCTGAATCTTAGGAACGCAAAAGTAACTGTCTACCAACTGCCGACAGAGGATTACTGACCTCAATATCTTTTTTGCACGATCCAAGCCTGACGGTTGAGATCGATTCTTTTGATTGACAAGCAAGCGCATCGAATATACAATGGGCCTAGCGTTCTCAGTTCCGATGGAGGAGGTCGGGTATGGGCCAGGTGGCGCGCGTTGAGTACCATCCGATGATACGGGACATGCCGACCGAGGAGAGGCCGCGTGAGCGCCTGAAGAACTACGGGCCGGATTCCCTGAGCAACGCCGAGTTACTGGCTATTATACTTCGCACGGGCACGGCTGCGGAGAATGTGATCAACCTTTCCACGCGGCTCCTGAGCCAGTTCGGTGGATTAGTCGGTCTCATGCGGGCCTCATTCGGCGATCTTTGCGGCGTCCATGGCCTCGGGGATGCCAAGACGGCGCAACTGAAGGCAGCTTTGGAGATCAGTCGAAGAGTGCTGCGATCGCAAGTCGAGGGACAGAGCTATGTCCGCTCCCCGCAGGATGTGGCGAATCTTCTGATGGTGGAGATGGGCTATCTGGAGGAGGAGCATTTGCGGACGGTGCTACTAAACACCAAGAATCAGATCATTGCCACGCCTGAGGTCTATAAAGGCAGCCTCAACTCCTCACTTATTCGCGTCGGCGAACTGTTCAGGGAGGCGATTAGGCAGAACGCCGCAGCTCTCATCGTGGTCCATAATCACCCGAGCGGCGACCCTACGCCAAGTCCTGAAGATATTCGGGTAACGTCGGAGATAGCCAAAGCGGGGAAGCTTCTGGATATCGAGGTTCTCGACCACCTCATCATCGGCCAACAGCGTTTCGTCAGCCTCAAGGAAAGGGGGCTGGGGTTTTCCTAAGGCAATCGTCCGGTTTCGCGTCAAGGAGATCTGTCAGTAAAACTAGGTAAGACAGGCTGTCTGGCATAAGAAGAAAGGAGGGAAAAGAAGTGAGTTTTCGAGGACAAGCAGCGATCGTGGGCTTTGCCGAGTTGCCCAGTGTGCGAGATCTTCCCGGTAGGTCGTCAAATTCATTGCTGGCGGAGGTCGGTGCTGCCGCAATTCGCGATGCCGGTTTGCGGAAAGCGGACATCGATGGACTGATCACGCGGGGCGAGGACATCGGTGTTCTAGCGCTTTCTGAGTATATGCAGATCAAGCCCGATTTTTGTGAGGGCGTTACCATGCACGGAGCCAGCGGCGCCTTCTCGATCCAACTGGCAGCCGCGGCGATTCACGCCGGTTTCGCCAACTACATTCTGTGCGTCTTTGGCGGCACTCGCGATGAAGCGCTTGGCGGAGTGACACCTGCTTCCAGGCGGAGAGTGATCAAACCCAGCATTGCTGGCGAATGGGACGCGCCTTTCGGTCCAGTCGTGGCGGCCAATGGCAACTACGGCCTCATTAAGCAGCGTCACATGTACCAGTATGGCAGTAAGGACAGTCAGTTTGCCAGGATGGCGGCAAACCAGCGGTTCAACGGGCTTACCAATCCCAACGCCGTGTTCAAAGGTCAGCCACTTACCGTAGAGGATGTGCTGAGTTCGCGTTATGTTTGCGACCCGATTCATTTGTTGGAGGCCGTTATGCCCTGTATCGGTGGTGGGGCAGTGGTGGTCACGTCGGCGGAGCGGGCACGCACCCTGCCGAATCCGCCGGTCTACGTCCTTGGCGCGGGTGGATCGGCAGGCGACCATGAACATATCTGGCAGCATGCAGGCGACGTTACAGTTACCGCCGTGACGCGATCGGCCCCCCGGGCGTACAAACTTGCCGGCTACGGGCCAAAGGACATGCAGTTCGCCGAAATGTATGACTGATACACCATTCTTGAGGCCGTGTGCCTCGAGGATGCGGGCATCTGCAAGAAGGGGGAGATCGGCGACTTCTTCGACTCTGTCGACACTACCTACAAAGGTAGTTTCCCCATTAACACCGACGGTGGCCAATTGACCGGCGGCCAGCCGGTCGGCGGCGGTGGAGGCTTCCGCCATGTGATCGAAGCCGCGAGGCAAATCATGGGTAGAGCGGAGGACAGGCAGGTTGCTAGGAAGGACCTGTGTCTGGTGAATGGCTGAGGGGGCGCTGCGAGCGTCATGTCGACGCTAGTGCTTGGCAGCCAGGATGCGCTGTAGAGTCTGTACAGGAAGATTTCAGTTAACTTTGCCA
>JAUSEJ010000086.1 GCA_030650265.1 Dehalococcoidia bacterium
TTCTGCGCCGGGGCAGACGTGGTAAAGAGACTCGGGGCTAGGCTTGGCGACGAGGCGCAGGAGCGCACGAGACGTGAGTTGACCGAGCCAGTGGGCTACGTCGCGTCGCTCATACGCAGCTTGAACAAGCCAATCATAGGCGCAATCAACGGGTACGCGATAGGCGGCGGGCTAGCTCTTGCCCTACTTTGCGATATCAGAATTGCCTCCGAGAAAGCCCGGTTTGCCGCCTCGTTCGTGAAGGTCGGACTCATCCCCGACCTGGGCTCTACGTTCCTCCTTCCACGGGCCATTGGAATGGATAAGGCGCTGGAAATGATGTTCACGGGAGACACGATCGATGCCGCGCAGGCGGAGCGCATCGGCCTCGTGACAAGGGTGGTGCCCGACGACGAGGTCCTCAAACAGAGCATGGAACTGGCGACAAGGATCGCTCACGGGCCATCTATCGCCGTCGAGTTCATCAAGCGAGGGGCCTACCGCGGCGTACATAACACCTTCGATGAGCAACTCGATTTCGAAAGCTATGGCCAAAACGTCTGCCGGGGCACCCAGGATCATCAAGAGGGCGTGCAGGCTTTCAAGGAGAAGCGTTCCCCCATCTTCCGCGGGCTCTAGCTTGGCGAGCTGTGGTCACAAATAGTTGACCGCGTCGGCAAGCAAGCCGACGCGGTTGCCCCATCATATGAGATTGCAGTATCTTGGCATGGAGGCGATCTCATGGAGTAGGAATGGTCATAGTGTGCGGAAATACGGGCATCAGGCAGCTTTTCGGCAATAATCATGAAGAACGATACCTAGCAGGTTACGTCGGTAAACGAGGCCATTACCTGTATCTCTGATACCTGGACATGTTGCCGAACAAGGATGTCTCTAGATCCTAATACAGGCAGCGAAGTGCTCTGCCCCTTTGTCGACAAGAGGGGGAACGACCTGGCTGCACTCAGGTATGGCCATTGGACAACGGGTATGGAAATTGCAGCCGGATGGCGGTTTCATAGGACTGGGAACATCGCCGACCAGGATCATTCGCTCTCGTTTAGACTCTATGGCTGGATCAGGGATGGGCACGGCCGAAAGTAGTGCTTTGGTGTAGGGGTGAAGAGGGTTCTCGTAAAGGGCATTCCGGTCCGCAATCTCCACGATTCGACCAAGATACATCACGGCAACACGGTCGCTGATGTGGCGAACCACTGACAAATCGTGGGCGATGAAGAGATAGGTGAGTCCGAACTGTTCCTGTAGATCCTCCAGAAGATTGAGAATCTGGGCGCGAATGGACACATCGAGAGCTGAGATGGGCTCGTCGCAGACGATGAAGCTCGGCTGCACAGCGAGAGCCCGGGCGATGCCGATTCTCTGCCTCTGTCCGCCGCTGAACTCGTGCGGGTAGCGATTGACGAAGTAAGGATTGAGGCCCACTACTTTCAGCAATTCTTGAACCCGCTCCTGCTTCTCCTTGCCCTTGGCTATCCCATGAATAACCAACGGTTCTCCGATGATGCTCCCAACCGATTGACGGGGATTGAGAGAGGCGTAGGGGTCCTGGAAGATCATCTGCATCTTGCGGCGCATCTTGCGGAGCTTCTGGCTACCAAGAGAGCCCAGGTCTTCACCGTCGAACAGCACTCGTCCGGCTGTGGGGTGATAGAGTTGCAGGATGGCCCTGCCCGTCGTGGACTTGCCGCAACCGCTCTCTCCCACCAGTCCAAGTGTCTCACCCTTCTGCACTGTGAAGCTGATGCCGTCGACAGCCTTTATGTCGGCAACTTTTCGTTGAAAAACGATGCCTGATCTGACCGGAAAATACATCTTCAAGTCTTGGACGTCTAGAAGTACCTTGTCGCCGATTGGCATCTCCTCATAACCTCCCTTTCGAGACGTCTACCCAACATGCTGAGGCGTGCCCCTCGTGGACCCTCATCAATTCTGGCGTCTCCCTCCAGCACTTGTCAATAACGGCAAAGCAGCGCGGGGCAAACCGGCAACCTTGCGGTGGTTCGATGAGGTCGGGCGGCAGACCGTCGATCACAAATAGTCTGTCCCTATGCTCCTCGTCCAGACGTGGGACTGACTTCATCAAGGCGATCGTGTAAGGATGCTTAGGATTCTCATATAGCTCGGGAGTAGGGGCAGTCTCGACAATCCTTCCGGCGTACATTACGGCCATTCTGTCTGTCATGCCCGCAAGTACCCCAAGATCGTGAGTAATAAGAATTACCGCCGTACTGCGCTCTACACAGAGCCTCTTCACGAGGTCGAGAATCTGGGCTTGAATAGTGACGTCCAGGGCCGTAGTGGGCTCATCGGCAAGAAGCAACAGAGGGTCGCACGACAGAGCCATTGCGATCATCACGCGCTGTCGCATTCCCCCACTGAACTGATGAGGATAGTTGTCGATTCGAGCCTCGGGAGATGGCATTCCGACCATCCTGAGAAGTTCGATGCTCCGGGCACGCGCCTGAGGTCTGCTCATGCCCTTGTGTAGTTCGAGGCTCTCGGAGAGTTGACGACAGATGGTGAGTACTGGATTCAGCGATGTCAAAGGATCTTGAAAGATCATGGCGATCTTGTTGCCGCGAATGCGTCGCAAATCGTCGTCTTTCAGTTTCATGAGGTCGAGGCCGTCGAACATTACCTCACCGCCGACGATCCTTCCCGGTGGTTGTGGTATGAGACGCATAAGCGACAGCGCCGTGACACTCTTGCCGCAGCCACTTTCACCCACGATTCCCAGCCTTTCGCCGGCTGAAAGGTCGAACGAAACACCGTCTACAGCATGAACCACTCCATCGGGAGTGAAGAATTGGGTCTTTAGGTCCTTTACACTGAGAAGTGGGGCCATCGTGTTTCCTGCTCCTTTTGAAACGCCCGAACCATAGATGACGGCGGGTAAACCAGTCACTGATTGCCGGCTAGCTTCATCGATTTCTCGGGTTCAAGGCGTCATTTAGGCCATCCCCGATGAAGTTAAAAGCAAAGATAATGACGGCAACGACGCCGCCTGGAATGAAAATCAGGTGGGGATGAATACGCCACATTTCCCGATTTTCCCAGATCATGGCGCCCCAACTAGCGTTTGGTGGCTGGATCCCGACGCCAAGGTAGCTTAGAACCGATTCCGACATGACTGCTCCACCAAGCCCCATCGATACGGCCACAAGAACGGGGCTGAGGCAGTTTGGCAGTATATGACGGAAGACGATTCTCTTCGTACTTGCTCCGACTGATTGGGCGGCGGACACGAACTCCATCCGCTTCACAGACAACACCTGGCCCCTGATCAGTCGAGCCATGCCGGGCCAGGCGATCACCGATAAGGCGCTGAACACCACCAAATAATCGACAATTCCCGAGCGGGCGAGACCACGTATCCCCCACGAACTCTCCATTTGTTCCACAAAGGCGACCGCCGATGGTTTCACGGTTGCCGCAATGAAAATGACAAAAAGAAGACTGGGAAAGGCGAACAGTATGTCCGACACTCGCATTATTAAGGTGTCAAACCAGCCCCCAAGGTATCCCGCGAGGGATCCCAGTACCACTCCGATTATGGTTGAGAGACTGACGGCGATGATAGAAACGATCGAGGCGGTACGCGCCCCCCAGATAATGCGGCTGAGAAGGTCTCGCCCGAGTTCATCAGTGCCAAGCCAATGGGCCAGGCTGGGACCTTTCTCCACTGCGCTCAGATTCTGGTCCATGGGACTGTAGGGAGAAAGTAGCGGTGCGAAGATGCCGGTGATGTAGAGACCAACGATGATGATTATCAGGCAGACGAGAGCGATTCTGTTGGCAGCAAATCTCTGCCAAACCAAACGCCAGGGATTTCGCCCGCGTATCGTCTCCTGGCGGGGGTCATTCCGTCCAAGGGCTAGGTCTGATGAGCGGTTTTCTCGATTTCCTTTTCCGTAAACCGGGTCTATAGGTCTGGTCATATTCTTAATCCGTGCGAATACGCGGGTCTAGAAAAGTGTAGCCGATGTCGACGGCAAGGCTGGCAAAAATATAGGCAACAGCAACCAGGAGAGTCAATGCCATTATAACCGGGTAGTCTCTCGCCGTGATCGATTCAAAACCCAATCTGCCGATGCCAGGGATGCCAAAAATGGTCTCGGTTATGAAAGCGCCCTCGACCAGTCCGCCCATGCTCAGTCCTATCAAGGTGAATACCGGAATTAGGGCGTTTCGCAACACGTGTCTGAATAGTACGGCTCTTTCTGGAAGGCCCTTGGAACGGGCGGTGCGGACGTAGTCCTGAGTTATTACTTCAAGCATTGCTGCTCGAGTTTGCCTTGTAATAACCGCAACGGGCGGGATGCCGAGTACAAGCGCTGGCATAATCAGGCGAAGGTCGAAGATACCGTTCCAGCCGGCGCTTGGCAGAAGATGAAGGTTGGAAACAAGGGCCCACAGTAGAATCGGTGCTGCGATAAATGACGGAATCGACAGCCCGACCAGCGTGGCGCCCACGACCGCCGAATCTGCCCAGGTGCCATGTTTGAAGGCCGCCAGCAGCCCGAGGGGAATGCCCAGAACAACCGCGATAACCAGGGCGACGAAACCCAGTTGGCTCGACACCCA
>JAUSEJ010000087.1 GCA_030650265.1 Dehalococcoidia bacterium
TGTGACTTTATTCTAAGAGGAGAAAGTAGAAATGGACCTGTCCTTAACCGAATCACAGCAGATGCTCAAAGACACCGTCCGGCGCCTCATGGAAAGAGAATGCACCCCCACCAGGCTGAAGGAACTGGAGGCCAGTGAGACGGGATTTCCGGCGGACATCTGGGAGAGTATGGCCACTATCGGTCTGGTTGGTCTGGGTATTCCCGAGCAGTATGGCGGCGGTGGCGGCTCCTTCGAGGACCTCGGCGTTCTCTACTACGAACTGGGCCGGGCCTGTGCGCCGACGCCCCACTTCTCGTCCGGCGTTCTCTGCGCCCAGATACTGCAAGAAGTAGGATCAGAAGCGCAGAAGACGGAGTTGTTGCCACGCATCGCCTCTGGCGACCTTATTCTCGCCCTTGCCCTCACCGAACAGGATTTCACCTGGGATACTACGCAAATTCAGGTTTCGGCGACAAAGCAGGGCGACTCATATGCCCTGCAAGGAACCAAAGTATTCGTTCCCGATGCCAATGTGGCGCACAAGTTTATCGTCGCGGCGAAGACGGACAAGGGCGTCACCTTGTTCCTGGCTGATGCCGGCGCGGGAATAACTGTTCGCAACATAACGGGCTTCATCGGTGGCCGCCTGAGCGAGGTCACCCTCGATTCCGTCAAAGTTCCAGCCTCGGCGGTCGTTGGCGCCTTGGGCGGCGCCGCTGCGGTGCTGGACCTCGTGCTAACCCGCTCTGCGGCGGTTCTCTCTGCCTATATGGTGGGAGGGGCCGAGATGGCCTTCGAGATCACCCGCGACTACGCCGGCACCCGCGTGGCCTTTGGCGCCCCCATCGGCACCTTCCAGCGAGTGCAGGATCATGTCATCGAGATCGTCAACGCCATGGATGCGGCGCGCTGGACGACGAACGAGGCTCTTTGGAAGATCGACGCCAACAAGTCCGATTGGCGCATTGGCGCCTCATTGGCCAAAGCAGTGGCGAGCGAGTCGTTCACCACGGCGACCCATCACGCTCACGAGGTACTGGCAGGCATGGGTTCCGTCCGGGACCATCCGATCCACCATTACACGACCATGTCGCGCACGCTCTACTGGTATCTCGGTGAGCCGAAGCTCCACCGCAAGAAGCTAGCTGACCTGTTGGAGTTGTAGAAAGCTCGCATCTAGTACAACAATTAAGGAGAGGTCTGGTTCTTCGTTGGGATGAACCAGACCTCTCTTTCGTGTGACGGTTAAGTGAACGATAGGCTCTGTAAATTGTCGGTCGTGATCCAAGTTCTGCAAACTTCTTCGTCAGCGAGCCGGGAGGGTTTGAAAACCGTACTGCGCGAAATGCTGATCAAAAGTGAAGGTCCGTAGTGAAGACATGGACACCGCGATTGGCAAGATCTGTAAAAATCGTTTGGGCCGCGGACCGATTCTTATCATCGCGGTCGGCGAACGCGAAGTAGGCCGAGGTATCAATAAGAACACCGCGTGCAAGGGAAAGTTTATGCTGGCTCATTCGTGGAGGTCGGCGTAGGTGTCGGCAAGATATTTGTGCTTGTTTTCTGAAACGTCGCCCAATCCAGATGCACCTACCCCGGCCAGGTTCCAGATCGGGTCGTCTTTGGAAAACGGCTTGCCCCGTGGACTCCGCCGGCGGCTTGGCAGTTTCAGCGGTCGCACAATCGCTACGTCCTCGTTCTCCGATTGCAGAATACGGGGCTCGTTGCTGGAGCGCACCTCTTGGACGAGACGAAGCAGTTCCGGGTCGTTGCCAATGTCAAATCTCTTTAAGTGTTGTTCTCTTGCCATGCCCCTCACCTCTAATTCCAAACAAGGATAGTATAGCAGGTGCAGTGCCTTGACATCAACCAGGCAGAGAAGGATTCGGATCGGATTCTCCAGTTGACTCCGGTGTGAGACCGTCCAAACCACAGGCCAAGAGGTCTATCCCTATCCAAGCCCCCAACGTGGTTCCTCCCGGTGGCGCCGAATGGTGGTCACAGTTGGCTGCACCGGCGCCAAAAACAGTACATCGTGATGTGCGCGAGGAGGGCTCACGCGCCGTACTCCTCGGCTGGCTTCTCGCACAGAACAAGGGGCGGAGCCGTCACCGCGGAAATGCCCTCCAGCACAATGGGTGGCAGTTTGCCCCGGCCCAAAACCTCTTTGGCATCCAAAATCTCAATTCCCACCAGTATCTCGCCCTTGCCGATGTTTAGGGCAATTTCCTCGTTCAGCCACACAGTGCGGCATTGGTGCTTCCCCTCGAGCAAGCGAACGTAGAGGGCGTTGATTTCGGCGTCGTAACTGATCTTCATAGGAGCATGCCCTTACCGATAATGGCTCAGTTTTTGGAAGCCGATCGCAGCGTTGCAGATGGACTTGTATTAGGATGTCTTAGACGCTATCATGTTACCATAATCCTTGGCGAGAAAGAAAAAAATGATTCGTATCCCCTCACATCGAGAGCCTACACATCCTGG
>JAUSEJ010000088.1 GCA_030650265.1 Dehalococcoidia bacterium
GGTGACTTCACGGATTTTACCCTTCCACTTTTCGGTCGGGACTTCCACTGCTGGCATAAGTGTAACTCCTTTCAATAGTCCTTGGTCTACGAGCGATCTCTCTCACGATGTCGCCTACTGCTATCATGCCGATCGGGCGTCTCTGAAGAGCCCCTTGGCACAGTCGGCAACATGGAACAAGGGCCGCATTGTCGACCCTTGTTCCAAATATCCCTATACTTCGTCCCCTACATCAAGGGGTCCATTGTTAGCGCTGGATGGCCTTTCTCCTCAAGAAAGACAAGGAGTTCGTCAACTGTCGAAGCTACCGTCTCGTCGCCGATCTTGTCGATCAGATCGGGGTCGCCTTCCCTGATCGCAACCTCCTTGAGTTCATCCACCATGGACTGCTTGAGGAAGCTGCTCATCCAGACGATCCGTTTGAATCCACCCTCAGCGTATAGAAGCTTCTTGCTTGTGAGGAAAAACTTACCCACTCCCATGATGCCTGGCGTTTGCAGACCGCCGCCAGCCATGCCGGCGAGAGTGGAGAAAGTCATTCCCGCCGGAGTGACGCTAGTATCCTCCCGCGAAACGACCATTATGCCGTTGGCCTCGGGAATAACCATGGCGATGCACTCCATGCACCCGCAGGCGGTGCAGGGCGATTCCATGATCGAGTAGAGGCACATGCGCTCCACCGCTTGCTGGGAATTGTTGTAGACAAACTGGTTGGGGATCTCCCACTCGCCCCGCTTGGCATCAATGAGTTTGCCTTTCGGAACCGGCTGATTTGGCCCGGTCGGGTTGATCTCGTATGAGGCTTTGCAGTCCAGCCAGCTATAGGCGCCACATAGCCCGACCCTCTCGGGATTAATAATGCAGACATGAGTCGGAGCGAAGCTCTGACACAGAGTGCAGCTATAGAACGTGTCGACCGCTTCATCGGTGAGGGTGGAAATACGGTTGTTCCTTTCGGTGTATGCCTGGCGGGCCACGTCCATCATCTCCAAGACCTTGGCCTCGCCTGTAAAGATGGTTATCTGAACCTTGTCGATGATACTGCCGAAATCGGCCATGAGTCGGCTATGAATGATGCTGCCAATATGCTTCATGCGGAAGCCTTTTGCCAGTGCGCTTTTGCCGATGCGAATCCAGGTAATATCGCGCTGACCGATATGCTGCACACCTTCGGCGCCATTTATCAGATGATGGATTTGTCGCTCAAGAACGGGTTCAAAGTCGGATTGCATGCGGCGGCCGGCGACTTCGACGAGAATTCCCAAAGGAACCTGGCTGCCCTCTTTCATTTGGTCAAGGTCCGGTCCTTCGAGAGTGATCTTGCCGTCGGTGACATCACCAAGATCTCGCATGCGGAGGTATTCGAAGCAGTGGCCGCCTTTGCCGCCGAATTCAGCCTGCAAATCAGCTTTGCGAATGCGCTCTCCCTCGAAGGCGCTACCATAGGCAACGGGGATCGGCACCTTGGTGATCTTGACCTTGACGCCACGAACTTCGATGCAGCGCTGTACCAGTCGCTCTGCCCTTTCAAGATCGTCAGCGCCAGGAATCTCGTCGAACGGCATGCTTACCACATGTTCATAGGTGGTGATGCCTGTGGGCAGGATATTCGGAATCACTGTGTCGGCGATAGTTGGGAAGCCATAGGAAATTGCGCCGGCGGCAGTGGCGTACTTGAGATCGTCCACCTCGCCCAAGGCAAGGACGAAGGCAAATACTCTATTCTTATTGTAAAGTAGAGTCTCCCGCGCCTGGCCTGGCTTCATACCGCCGAAAGTGAGAGCCGAGCGGGCGGCAAAGCCCAGAGCATAGATAGCCGAAATGGTGTCGGAGCCAAAAGGAACCGTATATGTGTCGTAACCGAGTTGGACGTTTTCCTCGCGCAACTGGTCGATAATGCTTCGACCGCGTACGTTTCCACACAAGAAGATGAGGATGCTGCGTTGCTGGAGTTCCCGAACGATCTTAACTGCCACTTCGTTGCTCTTGGCAGCGCCCACGATGGCGGCAAAACCGGGCATTCTGCCGTCAACCAAGGCGAGACCCCATGATCTCAATTGGATGTCATCGATCGGGCCATTGTAGGTGTAGCCGTGTGACTGCTCGGGTTGGGTACCATCGGTAAAGCGAATGCCCTCGATTATCTCTTCTGCAAAAAGAGTGGCCATGCCGGCATCCAGGGTCTCACCGAGATAGGGTAGCCAAAGTCTATTCTTGACTGGCAGGGGAAGCAGGCTCCTGGCGTGCGCCATGGGGACTTTCAGGTCTGCCAGCGTTTCTACCTTGTGACCGGTGAAAGCATAGATCACGGGAAGGTAGTAGGCTGTATTGGTAAAAGCCACCGGCGTTTCTGGTCCGTGTTTCTTGAGTGCCTGCTCAAGGAGTGCCTCCGCCTCGGTGACAATGGCATGCGCGCCTCTAATCGCAGACGTCGCAATGAACCTTGACAATTGTGCGCCTCCTGATTTCATTGTTGCGGTTTAGTTGTTAAGAGGACAAGTGGGTCTGGTCTTGACACCGGCTTTGGCCCCATTGCCGAAGGTCTAAGTCAATAACCCTACAGGACCTCACTACGCAGCGCGTATTGTAACATAGACCTTAAGGACAGTCAAGGCACTTCAGGTTTTCGATGGCCTCAGGGACACCGTGTAGATCGTCAACTCGTAGGTCCGGGAGGACAGGGAGGTCCTCGATTGCACAGCGCCGGACCATGATTGTTTTCATCCCGGCGCCTTTTGCCCCGCCGACATCGTTAGTTGCATCGTCGCCCACATGGATGGCCTCAGATGGTGATATGCCAAGACGCAGCAGTATGCGTTCAAATATTTCCGGCCTGGGCTTGCGGATTCCTTCCTCGTCGCTGAAAACCAACTCTTCAAAGAAACCGAGGACGCCGTAGATCTCCAGCAGCTTCCGGATATCTCTACCCGGGGTGATACCTGTGTTACAGACCAGCCCGAGTCGAATCCCACTTTGCCGAATTTGCCTGAGCGCCCAATCCGCGCCGGGGGCAAGAGCAGGGGGGTGGTCGAAGAAGGGACTTGTGTACGCAACGTCCAATTCGTTCATTAGAGATTCATCGGCGGCGGAGTCCAACCGGGGGTCAAGAAACGATAGAAAGATGCCAAGTTGAACTCTAGTGCCGACATCCAAATAGGTGGGCCAGATCTCTCTTTGGAGAATATCATGTGCCTGAACGAAAAGGTGGCGAGCGGTAGCCGAGTCAACGGGATGGCCGTGATGCCGCAGCACCTCGGCCATCCTTGTAGCCCGCAATTGGGAACGGCTACGCCCGTACCCCATAGTATCGTGTATGAGCGTCTCCCAGACATCGAAGGTGACGGCGCTAACTATCAATTCGCTCTCTCTCGCCCGATACCCTGATGCCGGAGGGAGTCATTTGCCATTTGGACGGGCCGATATCACTTCGCGCCTTCAAGCGGCTTGTCTTTCTGCTTGGCCCAATCGCTCACGCTTACGGCGCCGACGCCAACCTTGGGGCCGCCCTGCAATGCCACAAGGGAGTTATGAGCGTGAGCCAATTGATGGTACTTGAAGTGATTTATGATAGAAGTCTTGAAGCCCATTATGTCCTGGGCTTCGTTCAGCGAGGCCTTGGTCATTGCCAGGGCGAACGGCTCCATGACGGCTATCTTCTTGGCCAATTGCATGGTCTCTTCTTCCAGCTTCTCCCGCGAAACGACTCTGCTAACCAGTCCCAACCTCCACGCTTCCTGAGCCGAGAGAATCTCGGAAGTGAATAGCAACTCCTTGGCTTTTCTAAACCCGAGGTCCCAGGGGTGATGCAGGTACTCTACTCCCCCTACGGATAGGCGACTGAGCACCGGGTCAGAGAACTTGGCATCTTCAGAAGCGACGATTAGGTCGCAGGATGCCGCGGTCATCAGGCCACCGGCGATGCAGTGCCCCTGCACTTGCGCGATGGTAGCCTTGGGTATATCTCGCCAGTGGAAGCAATAATTGAGGTAGATCTCGGTCTCGCGCCAGAACTGGTTGATGATACCTGGCCTGGGCGGGTCTGCCGCCCGTTCGGCCCGTGATTCGGGGCTGCCGAGGTCGTGGCCAGAACAGAATGACGGGCCGGTCCCCGCCAGTATAATGACTCTAACATCCTCATCCTTCTCTGCCTTGCTGAAGGCTGCATCCAATTCGTGGAGCATCTTCCAGTTTTGGGCGTTTCTGACCTCCGGCCGGTTCATCGAGATCTTGGCCACCTGGTCGATCGTCTCGTAAAGGACGTGGTCCCACTGGTCTGACATGTCTTTCTCCTCATGTTCCTTAATTTCTGCTATTGCCACACGGGATCAATTCTCGCAATTCAGCCTGAACGGAGGTCCAGTCCATCCCTGAATCCGATCTGGCATGAATCGGTCGACGACGGATGGAGACAACAGGAGGTGATGGCCTGAGGCTGGTCCACCCGTCACAGGCAAAACCATTATAGTTTCCGGCTAAGTGAATGTCAACGCAGACGGACCGCAGAATCTGACTTGTTCTGAATTGACAAGCAACCTGAACCTGGTATAATTGGGG
>JAUSEJ010000089.1 GCA_030650265.1 Dehalococcoidia bacterium
TGTGACTTAGTGCCTTTGTGTTTGAAGCCCGTTCTTAGAAGGAGTGAACCTGCTTGGCTTTTCTTACAGCACTGACCATCCTGACCGCGATCCCGGTGCCTCGTTGGCTGGATAAGTCGAAAACGGCGCCGCTAAGCGGGGGGGCGGATGTTTTTGCCCGGTCGGTGCCTTACTTTCCCCTGGTCGGGCTGATTCTCGGGTTGATTCTGGTGGGGCTTGACTTCCTCCTGCGTTTGGCCTTCCCGCCGCTGGTGGTCAGCGCCCTGCTAGTGGTTGCCATGCTGCTCTTAACCGGCGGATTGCATTTGGAAGGGTTTATCGATAGCTGCGACGGCCTCCTGACCGCCAAGTCGCCGGAGGAGAGGCTGGCCATCATGAAGGATAGCCGGTCCGGCGCCTTTGGCGTGGCCGGCGCGGGAGCCTTGCTGCTTCTTCGGTTTGCTGCGCTGGCTTCTCTGGTGGGGGAAGCCCGTTGGTTGGCTTTGCTGCTGGCCCCGGTTCTCTCGCGTTGGGCCATGGCTTATGCGATGGCTGCCTTCCCCTACGGCCGTAGCAGTTCCGGCCTGGGTAAGATCTTCAAGGATTACCTCAAGCCAAAGCAGATCGTCTATGCCACAATCATCGCCTTGGCGATAGCAGGAGCCGTCTGGCAATTGAACGGTCTAGCGACGTGGGGAGTTGCTTGCCTGGTATCCTGGTTCGTGGCGAGGTTTACCCTCAGCCGCATCCCCGGCCTCACTGGCGATGTATACGGGGCGATCAACGAGGTGACCGAGGTTGCGATCCTACTTGTTGTTCCCATCTTGATGGCGCTATCTAGCGGGAGTGCCTAAAATGGTCTATCTCTATGGCTGATTTCACGATCCTTATCCTCGCCATCGCCATGGACCTTCTACTAGGGGAGCCACCACCCTTTGCGCACCCGGTCGTCTGGGTAGGGGGGCTCATTGCCATTTTCAAACGGCTCGCACCGGCCGGCTGGGTTTGGCTACAGTTTGTCTATGGGGTCATGGCCGTGCTGATCGCCACAGCCCTTCTCGGTGGGCTGTCCTACTACATCCTTGGCTTTCTCCACGAGAACAACTTTCTCGGCTACATACTCATCGGTGTATTTCTGCTAAAAGGAAGTTTCTCCGTGCGTGCCCTTCATGCTGCCGCGACGCGAGTGGGACTGCTTCTTGATGAAGGTGAGATTGAGGAAGCGCGTTTCTACCTGAGGGATCTCGTCAGTCGAGACGCTTCCTCCCTCGACAAGCCATTGATCGCTGCGGCTGCCGTCGAGTCGGTGGCCGAAAACATCACAGATAGTCTGGTCGCGCCGCTGTTCTATTTTCTTCTTTTCGGTGTGCCCGGAGCCCTGGTCTATCGCACGGTGAATACCTTCGATTCGATGATAGGCTACCGCGGGATATACGAGTACTTGGGAAAGTTTGCTGCCAGACTGGATGACCTGTTGAATTTCATTCCTGCCCGGCTGACTGCCCTTCTTATCGTGCTGGCCGCCGCCATCACGGGAAACGATGTGAAAGGGGCCTGGAGAATCATGGTCCGGGATCACGGAAGAACGGCAAGCCCGAACGCCGGCTGGACCATGAGCGCTGCGGCCGGAGCGCTGCAGGTCCAACTCGAAAAAGTTAGTTATTACACCCTGGGTGATCCCCGGCGTCCCGCTAGTAGTCAGACCATCGGCGAGGTATTGCGCTTGCTACAGGTGGTGTTGGCAATATGGGTCGGCATAATTCTCTTTTTCGAGGTAATCCACTTTGTCCTTGCTCCCTAGACCCCAAATCCAACTGTTAGCGGTTGGCGTACACGGAGGCGTCAACTTCGAGGAACTCGAACGCCTGGGACTCAGGCCGGAGGACGTGTTGGATTTCAGCGTCAACGCCAATCCCTTCGGTCCGCCGCCAGGGGTACGCGAGGCCGTGGCGCGATCCGTCATTGATCGGTATCCTGACCCGGAGGCGACAGCGCTCCGGCGTCGGCTGGCCGCCGAGTATGGGTTGGACGTTGACAACATCCTGGTGACCAATGGGTCGGTGGAGGCGATCTGGAGCGCCTGCCTGGCCTATGTTGGCCCGGGGGACTGTGTCCTCGTGTGCAGTCCCACCTTTGGCGAGTACGAGATTGCCGCCAGGATAGCCGGGGCCGACGTGATGAAGTTGAACGCCAGCGAAGAAGACGGATTTCAGCCTGACCTCGGCCGCATCGTGCAGATGATGGCTAGCTGTCGACCCAAGATAGTATTCCTCTGTAATCCCAACAACCCGACGGGTGCGTATCTAGCCAAAGAGGAAATCGAGGCGATTTTGTCGGCCAACGTCAGTGGTCTGCTGGTGCTAGATGAGGCCTACGCTGGTTTCGTGCGGGGACACTGGTCCTCGATCGATCTGATTGAGCGTGGCAACCTGCTAGTTCTACACTCCATGACCAAAGATTTTACGCTGGCCGGGCTCAGACTTGGCTACGCCCTCGCCCATGCCGGGATAATTGCCCCACTCCGGCGCGTCAAGGCACCCTGGAGCGTCAATGCGCCGGCGCTGGAAGCGGGTCTCGCCGCCCTGAGCCAGCGCCAGTTCCTGGACAATTGCCTTGAGAGAATCTGGGAGGCCAGGGATTATCTGGCTCAGGAGTTTCGCCGCCATGGATTCCCGGTCGTCGAATCTCGCGCAAACTTCTTCATTGCCAGGGTGGGTGACGCCAGGCGGTTCCGTTCAGAGCTTCTCACGAGAGGGTACATGGTGCGAGACTGCGCTTCCTTTGGCCTACCGGAGTACGTAAGGGTGTCGCCCCGGGGCATGGCGGAGTGCCAGCGGCTGGTGCAAGCGTTGGAAGCGGTCGCCTCGGGATAAATCCCAAGGCTAATAGCCAAAGCATCCTTCCAGGAAGGACGCTTTTTAGTCGCGATCAGCGCTTATCAGCCTTCTTATAGCAGGCTTGGACTCTGAGCCTGCGGATTGATCCGCAGGGTCTCTGGGAAGCTGCGATTGCCGAACTACTCTATTGCGTACAGGGTTCCGTCTTGGGAAGCAACATAGAGTATACCGCTGGCAAGAGCAGGAGCAGTTGTGATGCTACCCCTGGTCGGGAAATCCCAAAGCCTGGCGCCTGAGCCGGCATTCAGCGCGTAGAGCTTTCCGTCGTCCGATCCGATGTATAGAGTGTCGTTGGCGATCAGCGGGGCTGAGATGACGTTTGCCCCTGTCTTGAACTCCCAGGCCTTGGCGCCGTTTCCGGCTTCTAGCGCATAGACGCGGGAATCGGCTGCGCCGAGTTAAACTTTGTCGCCGGCAAAAGCGGCGCCGGAGCTTAGACGGTCCTTGACTTGAAAGCCCCACACGAGGCCCGGCGGTGGCGACGGAACTGGAAGGGGGAACCCATAAAGGTACAAGAGATTCCAGAGTGGGCGGATTTTCTCCAGACCACTCGCTCTGGCCGTGGTGTCAATAGCCCGCATTTTTCCATCGCTTCCCCCGACGAAGACACGATCACCGACGATGGTGGGCGACGCTTCCGGCCAAACATTAGAAGTGTATTCGAAACGCTGGACACCAGTGCGAGCGTCGAGGATGTGCAGAACGCCGTCGCTGGACCCCACGGCAACCTCGCCAGCCGCCACGGCCGGGCTACTGGACATCCATCCTTTCGCTCTGTATACCCATAGGTTTGCGCCGGTTGCTGCGTCGATGGCATAAAAATTGTAGTCACCAGCCCCCAGGTATACCACACCATTGGAGACGTTGGCCGCTGACGCGATGTTGCCGGCTGTCCTGAACTCCCACCGTTGCTTACCGGAATCGGCGTCGAGGGCGATCAGACGACCATCTAGTAGCCCGACATACACGTATTGTCCTGCCACCGCCGGTGAGGCGATTACCGGTCCGGTAGTCGTATATTCCCATATGAGTTCGCCGGTCCCGGCATCAAGCGCGTAGAGTCTGGAATTGGACGAGCCCACAAATACTTTGCCGTTGGCCACCACTGGCGAAGAGTAGGCAGGTGATCCGATGGAAAATGTCCACTTGAGGTTGCCTTCAGGCAGCTTGGGAACATTCTCGATGTAGGCCGTTTGAGCGCCGTTACCCCGTATGAGTGGCCAGGCAGTCCAGCCAGTGGCGGGCGATATATTGGATGTCGGGAGAAGGATCTGTTTCGGAAAGGCGGCGCTGACGATTCCTGGTCCGAGCCAAACGAGGAGAAGAAGGGCGACGCCGACGATAAGCAACGCTCGAAGCTTGTTGTATTGAAGCCAGGTGGCGAATCGTTGCCATCGGGACGGCTTAGGCTTCGGTCCGCGGTTTCCCGCGGACGCCAGGTTCGACTGGCACTGGCTACAGACGCGCGCTTCCGTCGTCCGGGTTGCGCCGCAGGCAGGACATATAGGATTCGCTTCAGGTTGATCGAACATTTCCTTCCCCAACCGCGGAAAGAAACGACTATGGGTCTGAGTTTGCCAGTCAACGCTATTCTGAGATTAGCTATTATATGGACTGATTATCTGCTTAGTCAATTGGTTCGTTGACCGCATCAGCCTGGTTCTTGCACTTGCTTGCCGGTAGAGGCCGGTGGTGGAGCGAAGTTCAATCGGTGAAGTTCTGCGTGAACATCTCGCCGTTTATGCCGCCATTGATCACCCCGATGCCGATGCGGCGGAAGCCGGGGGTGAGAATATTTTCACGATGGCCAGGACTATTCATCAAGCCGCTGTGGGCCATCTCTACGTTGGGCGCGTAGGCCAGGTTTTCGGCGGCCATCGTGAATTTCGCCCCCGACGCTCGAATGCGGTCGCCGGGTGTGCCATTGACCGGCGATTCGTGGGCGAAATATGACAACTCGAACATCTCCCGGCTGTGATCCCGGGCTACGCCCTGCAGCGTCTTGTCCATGATCAGTGATTGCAGACCGGATTTGGCTCGTTCGGCGTTAACCATCTCGAGCATGCGATTCTCCGCATCGGTATTGACAGCGAGGGCGGAGGATGACGCGAAGCCGAGATTCAGGGGGTTTCCTGGCTGAGAGCGGGAAAGAAAGGTCAGGGTTTCATCTGCCGATTGCCCCAGAATAGCTTCCAGTCGGGGTGCGATATCCGAGGCAGCCGAGATCAGTCGACTGCCAACATATGAATTTTCGATCAGGCTCTTGGCCCCGGGGATAATCGGAAACAGTCCGAAAGGAAGCATCAGGAGTGTGACTATTATGATGCCCTTCACGACGCCTGGCAGCACTCCAGCGGCTGCATTGGCCAGGCGAAAAAGAAGGAAGAAGCGCAGGATCTGCCTTGTTGCTCTGGCCACAAGGCGAAAAATTAGAACGAACAGAATCTGACAGAGGACAAATACGGCAATAAATGCTCCCAGATTAACGATCGCTTTCGGCAAAGGGGCAACCGCTATCAGCCGCTCTGCAATTGGCCCGTATCCCTTGAAGGCAAGGTAAATGCTGGCGAACAGACCAAGTAACTCGAGGAAGCCATTGATGAAGCCGTTTCTTATCCCCGCTATGGCCGAAAGGAAGATCAGAATAAGGGCCAGCAGGTCGACTACGTTCAGATCGGTCCCGTTGAAGGCCATCTCCTGCTGTCCTCCTGTGCCTGTGTTACAGGTTGAATAAAACGTTTAGCAGATCGCCGTCCTTGACCACGTAGGTTTTACCTTCCAGACGAAGCAATCCCTGTTTCTTGGCTTCCACCAGACCACCAACGCGAATCAAATCATCGTAGTGGACGACTTCGGCGCGGATGAATCCCCGCTCTAGATCTGTGTGTATGGCGCCTGACGCCTTCTGTGCTGATGAGCCTTTGCGAATGGTCCAGGCCCGCACTTCGTCGGCCCCGCCGGTTAGAAAAGAGATGTAGCCAAGGAGG